>CAZGEE010000173.1:0-4863 GCA_964525035.1 uncultured Anaerolineales bacterium | reverse complement strand
CGACCATGACGATGGCGGGGCCGGTCTCCGGATCGGCCCCTTGCTCATGCGCTGCGCTGCAACGGGGTCAAGAGGTCGTCCCGACCCGATGCGCCAACGCATCGTGGGTCGCGGATCGGCGCTCCGGTGATTGGAAGAGGGGATAGTTTGCCTGAGCGGCAATCGAAGGTATACTTTACGGAAGCCGAGGTGCGGCGGGCACAGGTTGTGGTCGTTCGGAGAACACAGGCTGGAAGGCCGCCGGCGGGCTGCAACCGGCCGGGAGAGCCAACATGATTACGACCAGCACAATCGAACAGGACAAAGCCTACCTGTGGAACAAGTTCCAGTCGCCCGTCTTCGATCCCGCCACGGGCCTCGACAACGAGACGATCAAAAGGGACGTTCTGGCGCTGGCCGAGGAGTTGAGGGGTCAGCCGCACCCTGTCGTCAAGGCCAGAGCCTTCGCGTACGTTGCCCGGCACGTTAGGATCGACGTCAGCCCGCATGACTGGTTTGTGGCCTTCGGCTGCCGGGACCGATGGGATCGTCCCCTGGACGGCCTGGTCGCGACATGGGACAAGGAAGTCGATGCCACTCGGCTGACGACCCTGCAGCTCATGCAGGACCTGAAGACGTCCGGCGCGTGCGGCATGGGCAAGGACTTCGACCACTCCGTCCCCGACTGGGACGCCCTCTTCTCCCTGGGCTTTCCCGGCATTCACGAGCGCGCAAGGCAGTACCGTCGCCGGCACGAGGAAAGCGGCCGGATGACTCCGGAAGCCGAGGCCTATTTCGACGGCATCGAGATCACCTATACCGCCATCCTCGAAATGCTCGAGCGCTTCCGCGATTATGCCCTGGAGCACGCCGACGGAGACCGAAGGGTGCCGGCCTGCGCCGAGTGCCTCGCGACGCTGATCGACGGCCCGCCGACCAGCACCTACGAGGTGCTGCACCTCGTGTATCTCTATTTCATGTTCAGCGAGTACGTCGACCGCCTGCAGGTGCGGTCGCTCGGGAACCTCGACCGCACCGTCTACCCGTACTACCGCCGGGACATGGCCGAAGGCCGGTACGACGAGACGGAGATCCGCGAATTTTTCTCTTACTTCATGATGCAGTTTGCCTCCATCGCCAACACATGGGGGCACCCATTCTACCTCGGCGGCACGCGCCGGGACGGGGAGAGCGAGGTCAACGAGCTCTCCTACCTGATCCTCGAAGAGTTCGACAAGCTGAACATTTGCTCGCCCAAGCTGCAGATCAAGATAGCCCCGAACACCCCGGCGGCGTTCATCGACAAGGCCACGGACATGATCCGCCGAGGAAGAAACAGTATCGTCTTTCTCTGCGAGCCTTCCATCAAGCGGGCCATGATGGGCTATGGCGCAACGGAGGACGAAGCACGCACGTGCGACATTACCGGCTGCTATGAGTTCGTCCCGCGGGCACGGGGCAACACCACGATCGTCGCCTATCTCAACATGCTCAAGCCGCTGGAACTCGTGCTCTACGACGGGATCGATCCGCATACCGACGTCGAGGTCGGCCTCCGGACGGGCGGGCTGGATGCTTTCAAGACCTTCGACGCCTTCTACTCGGCCTACCTCAAGCAGCTTGGCCACATCATCGAGTGTGCGATGCGGTGCGCCAACGACTTCGAGCAGTACCTCGGTTTCATCAACCCGACGTCGGCCTACTCGGCGACCATCGAGAACAGCCTGGCGACCGCCCGGGATGCCTTTCACGACGGCTCGGTCTACAACCTTTCGTCCATCCTGACTGCCGGTTTTGCTTCCGCGGTCGATGCCTTGATGGCCGTCAGGGAACACGTCTTCGAGAAGCGTGCGCTGTCGCTCGCACAATGGAAGGAAGTACTCCGCGCCGACTGGGAGGGCCACGAGAAACTTCGATTGAAGATGGTGCACGGGAAGAACAAGTACGGCAACGGCATGGATGCGGTCGACCTTTATGCGGAGGCCCTGGCCCGTTACCTGGGCAACAAGATCAACTTGCGGCCGAACAGCCGCGGCGGTTTCTACCTCGCCTCGATGCACACTCCGCCCCGGTACTACCTCACCCATGGCCAGAAGACCGGGGCAACGCCCGACGGGCGGATGGCCGGGGAGGAGATCTCCAAGAACGTCTCCCCCACCATGGGCATGGATGTCAACGGCGTCACCGCGTTGGTCCGATCGGTGACCCGGATGGACTCCGCCATGCACCCCGCCGATTTCCCGCTTGACGTGATGCTGCACCCGGCTACCGTGCAAGGCAACGAAGGTCTGGCCGCCATGCGGACCCTGCTGAACGCCTACATGGAGGGGCACGGCATCGCCGTCCAGTTCAACATCTTCGACGCCCAGACACTCGTCGACGCCCAGACCCATCCGGACAAGTACCAGGGCCTGCAGGTTCGCGTCTGCGGGTGGAACGTGCACTTCACCGACCTGAGCCGCAAAGAACAGGACATGTTCATCCGGCGGGCCCGGAACATCGCCGAGTGACACCATGGCGCCGATCGGAACCGTGTTCGAAGTCAAGCGTTTCGCCGTTCATGACGGTCCCGGCGTCCGCACGGTCCTCTTTCTCAAGGGCTGCCCGTTGCGATGCCACTGGTGCCACAACCCGGAGGGCATCGAGCCGGAACCGCAACTGGCTTACTACGACCACAAGTGCCTGCACTGCGGCGAGTGTGTCGAGGCCTGTCCGCACCACGCCCATGATCTCGTGGACGGAAAGCACGTGTTCGACGTGACCCGGTGCGTCGCGTGTGGGGCCTGTGTGGAGGTCTGCCTGGGCAGAGCGCTGAAGCTCTTCGGACGCCGATTCACCGTCGAAGAGGCCGGCAAGGTCATTCTGGAGGATCGGGCCTTCTACGCCGATGGCGGCGGTGTCACGCTCTCCGGCGGCGAGCCGCTCCTGCAGGCCGAGTTCTGCGCAGCACTCTTCGATCGTCTGAGAACCGAGGGCATTCACTGCGCCATCGACACGTCCGGGGCAGTGAGCTGGGAGAGCTTCGAAACCGTCCTGCCGGTCACCGACATGTTCCTCTATGACGTGAAGCACGTCGACGACCGCCTGCACCGGGAGCAGGTCGGCCGATCGAACCGACGGATCGTCGAGAACCTCGAGCGTCTGACGGAACGCGGCGTGCCTGTCGAGATCAGGATTCCGGTCATTCCGGGCTTCAACGATGACCCGGAAAGCGTTGACGCGATCGGACGATTGCTCGCCCGGCTGCGCGGCCTGGTTGGAGTCCGCCTGCTACCCTACCACGAAGCGAGTTCGAAGTACGGCGCCATTGGTCGGTTCGAGACCATGCCAGAGGTCCAGACGCCCTCGGAGGACCGGCTTGCCGCGATCGCGGCACGACTGAAGCAAGGTCTGAAGACATCCGCGTTTCGAGTTCCCGTGTGCCTTCCGGGGCACTGACTGGTCAGGCCGCCGGGGACGTTGCCCTGCTTGTCCGCCATCGCCACCAGGTTTGCGTCGTCCATCGCGGCCAGAGTCCGCACGTGAAACCGGCCGAACTCCAGTCCGATGACGCCCACTCTGATCCTGTCCATGCCGCTCGCGTCGCGATGGTTCAATAGTTCAAGGTGGTGGTCATGGTGTAAAGCTGTCCGGTCCTGGACGACTGCAAGGCCCCGCACATCATCTCGGTGACGTGCAGCCCCCAGTCGATGTTCGGCACGGGCTCGGTATCTTCGACGATGCAGTCGACGAGATGCCGTGTCGACTCGTGGTAGTAGTTGAACGCCCCGGGCACGGGCTGCGGCCACTTGGCCTTGCTGCGGTCGCCTCTCAGGGGAATGTGGAACCACCCGTCCTCGTCCACCTCCGGCAGCAGGTCGGTCCGGGTGCTGATGATCGACGCCAGGTAGCCGGCCCCGAAGATCAGGTTGCCCTCGGTGCCGTAGACGCTTAGCGCCCCGCGGTCGGCCCCGGGGAGAATGGGATGATAGATGCGCCCCACGTGGCAGGCACCGTGCGCCCCATTGGCCATTTCGTACATCGAGTAGGCCTGGTCGACGGCCTCCATCTTCACCGGCCGGGTCCGCGGCAGGTTGACCACCACGTCCCAGTAGTTGGCATGGTCGGGCTCGGTCGCGGCAAGCAGGAACTTGTCGTACTCTTCCTCGGGTACGATCTTGTGCTCCACCGGGGCAATCCTGGTGTGGGCAAACACGGTCTTGCAGGGACCCAGCACGGAGACGATGCTCGACGGTGCGTACGGCAGATCGAACAGGAATCCGCCGCTGTCGGCTGCGTAGAATGCCGCCCGGCCATACGGGTTGCTCGAAAGACCGGGGCTGTACGTCGTCGGACCGGTCGAGCCGAGTGAGAACCAGATGATGTCACCGAGCACGCCCTTGCGGACCAAGCTCCGCAGCAGCGCGTAGTCCGGATCGAGCGGCGAGTTGCTGCTGGGCTCGACGAGGGCCTTGACGCCGGCCTTGCGGACCGCCGCGGCGACCCTCCGGGCGTCGCCCATGGTCATGGCCAGCGGCTTCTGAATCAGTACGTGCCTGCCCTTCTCGACCGCCGCCAGGGTGAAGTCAACGTGTGTGCCGGGGGCCGTCAAAATGAGCACCGCGTCGAGATCGGACTTCTCCAGCATCTCGTAATAGTCCGTGAACTGTTCGCGAGCCCCGAACAGGCGGACACAGGCTTCGGTGCGCACCGGGCGCAGATCGCAGACGGCCGTGATTTCCGCGTTGGACATCTTCGCCAGGTAGGGCAGGTAGTAGGCCGTGGCCACCACCCCGCAGCCCGCTATGCCGACCTTCACTTTCCGTTGGCTGTCGGAGTTCATGGCCGAATGGCCCTTTCCCGTCTGATCCCCTCTTGCCGACCGGAGCTCTCGTTCACGAACCC
>CAZGEE010000172.1:0-4879 GCA_964525035.1 uncultured Anaerolineales bacterium | reverse complement strand
CGGCACACCCGCCAGCGCGAGCACTCCTTGCGCGACTTCGTGAGACGGGCACCGCAGTCCCACCGTCGCCTCGTGAAAAACCAGTTCCGGAATCGGAGGCTCCATACCTTCCGCCTTCGACCGCCAGCGCTGGGGATCGAAGGTGGGCGAAGCGTCAAGAATCAGCGTCAGGGGGCCCGGCCAGGCCTTTCGCATGAAACGACGGGCGATTCGCGGAATTTCCTCCACGTAGAGGTCGGCGTCCCCCTGTCGGGCCAAGTGAACCGTGAAGGGCTTGCCCCCCGGCCGGCCCTTGATCTCCTGTAGCCTCTCGATGGCGTCCCGGCGGGCAGCCGAGGCCCCCACACCGTAGACCGTTTCCGTCGGGAACACCACGGGCCGACCCTCGCGCAGCACCTCGGCTGCTTGCCGGCACGCGGCAGTGAGGTCGCCCCCCGGTGAACATCTAAGCAGCTTCGTTTCCATCCGCGGACGATTTACACCCCTGAGGAAATGACTCGTCGTTCTTATTAGACCGGAATCCGAACCGCTGTCAAGACGATTTGAAACACCGACTTCCACCGCATGCCGCAGGACCCATCCCGGCGTCGAGCCGGCAATCCACTTGACTCCCCAAGCCGGAACATGGACCATAGCGGCAAGTCAGGGGCGGTCCGGCCGCACCAGAAACAGTGCCGCCGCCGTCCGGCCCGCCGCCGGTTCAGGGCCTTGAACGACGCAACCGCGGAGGTCAGCCGTGCCTTTGCACGCCATGCTCTTCGATCTCGATGGGACCCTCACGCAACCCCTGCTCGATTTTCCGGCCATCAAGCGGGAAATCGGCATCCCCGAGGACGCCTTCATTCTCGAGGCACTCGAGGGCATGACCGCCCCGCAGCGCCGACGGGCCATGGAGGTCGTCGAGCGGTACGAGCTCGAGGCGTCGAAGGCCTGCCGATTCAACGACGGCGCCGGCGAACTGCTGGCCGAACTGTCCCGGCGCGAGCTCCGTGTCGGCATCATCACCCGGAACAGCCAGCGAAGCCTCCGGATCGTTACGGAGCGGCTCGGCATCGGCTACGACGTGGGCGTGTGCCGAGATCACGCCGCCCCCAAACCTTCGCCGGAGGGCCTCGAGGCCGCGCTGCGGCAGATGACGGTCGCCCCGGGCGCCGCGGTGTACGTCGGTGATCACCGCATCGACATCGAGGCGGGCCGGACCGCCGGGACCCGGACCATCTGGGTAACCAATGGGCGGCCCCAGGCGCCCCCGCCGCCGGCCGACTTCGAAGTCCGCTCCCCCGGCGAGATCATCGGATTACTGGACACACTGGCGGCCAACTGACCTTGGCCCCGCGGCACGAGCGCTGCTATAATCCCGGGCAACGCGTGGGCTGCGTGCGAAGGGGGAATCCTTGGGTCGTCTTGCGCTGAAGAATCTGGCGTTGCATAAGCTGCGCACAGCGATCAGCGTGCTCGCGGTGGGCGTCGGCATCATGACGCTGGTGGTGCTGCGTGGGATCGCCGAGGGGACCATCGGCGAAGTGGCCCAACGGATGCAGAGCGTGCAGGCCGACCTGCTGGTCTGGGACGAGAGCCACAATACCTTCATGCACCATCACACGATGTCGGCGAAGTACGCGGAGCGCATCGCCCCCCTGCCGGGCGTGGAACGCGTGGTGCCGGTGCTCAACGATTCGGTGAGCCTCGCGGGGCAGGCCCAGACGATCTACGCGGTGCCGGCCGAGCAGTTCGACGTGTTCGGCGGGACGGACGCCCTGGTGTCCGGGCGCCTGTTCAGAGCCGGCTCGCTGGAGCTGGTCGTGGACACGGTCCTCGCTCAGGCCGAGCAGGGCGGGATCACCGTCGGCGATACGCTCGAGCATCGTGGAGAAACGTACGAGGTCGTGGGCATCGTCAAGGAAGGGGTCGTGGGACGGGTATTCGCTTCGTACAAGGCGGCCGCGGAACTGTGGCATTACGGCGAGCGACGGGCCAACATGCTGCTGGTCAAGGTCGCCCGGCCGGGTGACGTCGGTCGGGTCACCCGCGAGATCCGCGAGCTGGGCCTCATCGTCGTGGACAAGGGAAACTACTACAAGGTGATCGCCCAGGACGCCAAGTACCTCGACGCCTTCGTCTGGAGCACCACATTGGTCACGCTCTTCGTGAGCTTCCTGACGATCCTCCTGACGCTTTTCACGATCATCCAGGAACAAACACCGGAGGTGGGCATCCTGAAGAGCCTCGGGGCGAGCCACGGACGCATCATGGGGCTCGTCCTGGCGCAGAGCCTGCTGATCTGCGGAATGGGAATCATCGTCGGGTTTCTCCTTTCATGCGGGGCGAAGGTCGCGATCCGGGCGGTGTACCCGCTCCTGACGGTGAGCATGCACTGGACGCTCCTCGGCACGGCGGTACTGGTGGGCCTCGTCGGCGGTGCGCTCGGAGCCCTCTACCCTGCCTGGCGCGCCGCCCGGCTCGATCCGGTGGAAGCCCTGAATTATGAATAGCCGGAGGCCGAGCAGCGTCTGGGTTGAAGAAGAAGGGAACGACCCCATGCCGATCATCGAGGTCGAGGACCTGCACAAGACGTATCATACGGCCCAGCTCGATACGCCCGTGCTCCACGGGATCGATCTCCGGGTGGCGTCGGGTGAGTTCGTGGCCATCATGGGGCCGAGCGGGTGCGGCAAGAGCACCCTGCTCTACTGCCTCGGCCTGATGGCGCGGTACGACGGCGGACGGCTCGCGATCGGCGGTCGGGACGTCGCGGAACTGGGCGAGGGGGACCGAGCGCGTCTGCGGCGGACGCGGATGGCCTTCATTTTCCAGCGCTTCAACCTCTTGCCGGCCCTCTCGGCGGAGGAAAACGTGGCGATGCCCCTGCGGCTTCAGAAGCGGACCGCCGGGCACGCGCCCGAGCAACTCCTCGGCCGGGTCGGCTTGGCGGAGAAACGGGCGCACCGGCCCAGTGCGCTCAGCATGGGGGAGCGGCAACGCGTGGCGATCGCGCGCGGCCTCGCGGGCGGGCCCGACATCCTTTTTGCGGACGAGCCTACGGGGAACCTCGACTCGGAGTCGGGGAAACGGGTCCTGGAACTGCTCAGCGAGTTCCACCAATCCCTGGGGCAGACGATCCTTATGGTCACCCACGACGCCGCCGCGGCGAAATGGGCGGACCGAGTGGTGAGAATGCGGGATGGACGCTTTGTCGACGCCTGAGATCGAAGAGCTTTCGCCGGGCAAAAGGTTTGTCGAGCTTCGGCTCCGCCGGGGCGAGAAGGTCAACCTTCGCGCCTGGTTCTACCCGTTCCTCGCAGCGCTGGCCATCGCGGTCTTGCTCGGAAGCCAACAGGCAACGGTGCCGGGACCGGTCCCCCAATTGGCGCTTTTGCTGGCCTACATGTCGCTCGCCTGCACGTTCTGCCCGCTTCCCACGACGCCGGTCGTGCTCTGGGCCGCGGCTCCGCCGGCCTCGTACGGCCTCGGCCTGCACCCGCTGCTCCTGGCCGGCGTATGTGCCCTCGGGACCGCCGTCGCCAACCTGCACGATTATCACCTGTTGACATTCCTTTACCGGTTCCGCCCGGTGCGGCGCGTGCGGCGCGCCCGGCTCTACGAGAAGGCCGCCACGTGGTTCGAGTCGTCTCCATTCGCCACGCTGGCCGCGGCCAGTTTCCTCCCGATCCCGATCGACGTGGTCCGCCTGCTGGCCATCAGCCAGGGGTACCCCCGGGGGCGATTTGCCGCGGCGAGTCTCGTGGGCCGGTGGCCGCGCTACGTGGCACTGGCGTACTTCGCCGACCGGTTCAGCCTCGGCTGGCAATGGCTTCTCGCCATCCTGGCGGTGACCGTGCTGGTGGGGCTCTGGCGCGGAGTGCCGCGCATTGCCGCCGCACTGAAAAGTCTGAAAGCGAAGCAGGAGAGCTTACCATGAGAACCGCGACCACGGCGCGAGGATGGCTGGTGACTGCAACGTTAGCCCTGGGGTTGGTTTCCTGCGTCGGGGCGGAGGAGAACACCGGCGAATTGCCTCGCGCAATTCCCGCTGAGGACACTTCCGGGCAATCGGACGCAGGGGCGGAACGGCACGCAGAAGACCGCGGTGACCCATCGGGAGAGGAGACCACCAGGACGGCCCAGGAGGTCGATCGCATTCTGAAGAAGGCCGAGAAGAAAGGCAAGACGGTCGAGTGGTTGCAGGCGGACTTCGTCTACCACTACCACGAGCGGCTCATCGACGCGCACGAGTGGCGGAACGGACGGCTGGTATACAAGAGGCCAAGTTTCATCTATTTCGAGTTCACCGACGAGGGTAAGGAAACCTTCAAGTTCGACGGGCGGATCTACGTTGAGAACCGTCCCCGACAGCGGCAGCGCTACGTGCACGTCTTCCGGAAGCCGGACCAGCCGCCGATCTCGGTGCTTGACGTCGAACAACTGCCGTTTCCCCATCCCTTCGGGCAGGACCGGAAAAAACTCCTTGAAAACTTCCGGATCGAACACAAGGGGGCGGAGGAACTCAAGCCCTGGCCCGCGCCGGAGTCCGAAACGAAAGGCCAGGAGGCGACGCCGGAAGACCGCCAGGGTGACGCCACGCCCTGCGAGCACCTGATCCTGAGACCCAAGCCCGGGAGCCGCGCCGCACGCCGGCAGGTCCGGGTGGATTACTGGCTGGATCCCGAGACGGGCATGCTCAAGCAGGTCCGCTCGGAGGACAAGTCCGAACGGATTCTCACCGTCCGGTTCCAGGACATCCGGATCAACGACGAGGTAGACGCAGACGAGAAACTGTTCAGGAAAGGCCCCCTCCCGAAGAAGTGGGAGGAGGAGGTCGAGGATCACACCGAGCAGTCCGACTGATCCACCAGGGAGCCGCACCTGGGCCCGGGTCCCC
>CAZGEE010000171.1:0-4885 GCA_964525035.1 uncultured Anaerolineales bacterium | reverse complement strand
TTCTGCGTGCCCCCGGCGAGTACGACGCGGACATCGCAGTCGGCGAAGGGCAGGCGCTGGGACTTCACCTGAACATGGGCGGGCCTTACCTCGGCCTGCTGGCCACGCGGCGAAAGTTCGCTCGACGCATTCCCGGGCGCCTGGCCGCGCGAACGGTCGATCGCCACGGGCAGGAGTGTTATTGCCTGACTCTCCAGACGCGCGAGCAGCACATTCGCCGCGAAAAGGCCACCAGCAACATCTGCACCAACGAGGGGCTCATGTCGCTGCGCGCGATGCTGTACCTGTCGCTCGTGGGGGCGGACGGCCTGGCCGAGGTGGCCAACCTCTGCACCGCCAAGGCCCACTACCTGGCCCGGAAGCTGGGCGAGCTCGAGGGGTTCCGGCTGCACTACGGCGGCCCGTTCTTCAAAGAGTTCGTCCTCGAGTGTGACGTGCCGGCCGACCGCGTCCTGGCCCGCCTGGAGAAGCACGGCATCCTGGGCGGGGTGCCCCTGGCGCGGTTCTATCCCGAGATGGAGAACTGCCTCCTGGTCGCGGTCACCGAGAAACGGACGCGGGCCGAGCTCGACGCCTATCTCCAGGCCGTCACCCAGTAAGCCGACGAAAGGAACGAAGCCGCTATGCCCGAACCGTTGATATTCCACAAGTCGCAGGCCGGCCAGCGGGGCGTGCAGTTCCCCGCGAGCGACGTTCCGGACTCCGGACCCGAGTTGCCGAAGAAGTTGTTGCGCCGCACGCCGCCCCGGCTGCCGAAGGTCAGCGAACGAAGCGTCGTCCGTCACGCGACCATTCTCTCCCGCGAGAACTTCTGCGTGGACACCAACTTCTACCCGCTCGGCTCGTGCACGATGAAGTACAACCCCCGGTGCAACGAGCGCCTGGCAAGCCTGCCCGAGTTCACCGAGCTCCACCCGTACCAGCACGATCAGAAATGCCAAGGCACCCTGGAGGTCCTGTGGAGCCTCCAGGAGATGCTCAAGGAGATCACCGGCCTCCCGGGGGTCACCCTTCAGCCCGCGGCCGGGGCGCACGGCGAATTGACCGCGCTGCTGGTCTTTGCCGCCTATTTCCGCGACCGCGGCGAGCAACGCACCAAGATCCTCGTTCCCGACAGCGCGCACGGGACGAACCCGGCCAGTTGCCGCATGGCGGGCTTCTCGGCCGTGCAGGTCAACTCCCGCGAGGACGGCCGGCTCGACCTGGACCACATGCGGTCGCTGCTCGACGACTCGGTGGCCGGCATGATGCTGACGTGCCCGAACACCCTTGGCCTCTTCGAGACGCAGGTCGCCGAGATGGCCGACGCCCTGCACGAGGTCGGCGCGAAGCTCTACATCGACGGGGCCAACCTCAATGCCGTCCTCGGCATCACGCGCCCGGGGGACTGGGGAGCCGACGCGATCCACGTCAACGTGCACAAGACGTTTGGGAGCCCTCACGGCGGGGGCGGGCCGGGGGCCGGCCCCGTCTGCGTCGCCGAGGATCTCGCGCCGTTTCTGCCCCTGCCGATCACCGAGCTGGACGAGGCGGGCGTGTACCATCGCCGCACGCAGGGCGAGAAAAGCATCGGCCGCGTCCGCGGTTTCGCCGGGCAGACCGAGGTGCTCCTGCGCGGGTATTGTTATTTGCGACGCCTCGGGGCCAAGGGGCTGCGCCAGGTGGCCGAGGTCGCCGACCTCAACGCACGCTACCTGGCGAACC
The DNA here is from genome assembly GCA_964525035.1 of uncultured Anaerolineales bacterium. Classification (GTDB taxonomy): domain Bacteria; phylum Planctomycetota; class Phycisphaerae; order FEN-1346; family JAACEH01; genus CAZGEE01. The sequence continues at coordinate 3,181 of CAZGEE010000171.1, read as the reverse complement.
GCTGCCGGAACCACCTCGAGGTGGCCTACGAGAACGCGTGCATGCACGAGTTCGTCCTCTCGGCCGGGAAGCTCAAGGACGACTTCGACATTCGGGCGATCGACGTGGCCAAGCGCCTGCTGGACCACGGCATCCATCCGCCGACCGTGTACTTCCCGCTGATCGTGGACGAGGCCCTGATGGTCGAGCCGACCGAGACGGAACGCCGCCGGACGCTGAACGAGTTCGCCCGGGCGGCCGAGGCCATCGTCGCCGAGGCTCGCGAGAACCCCGACGTCCTCCACAAGGCGCCGCACACCACCACGGTCAGCCGGCCGGACGAAGTCCGCGCGGCCCGCGAGCTGGACCTGAGGTTCACCTGGCCCGAGGATTACGAGGAAGAGGTGGACTAGCGCGATGTCCCCGTGGCGGCTGATTCGGTCCGGACGGGCACCCGGCACCTGGAACATGGCGGCCGACCAGTTTTTGCTGGAGCAGGCGGCCTCGGGCGCAGGCCCGGCCCTGCGGCTCTACGGCTGGGACCGGCCCACGCTTTCGCTGGGCTATTTCCAGTCGCTCGACGAGATCCCCCCGGCCCACCGCGAGCGGTTCACCCTGGTCCGTCGGCCCACGGGCGGCGGGGCCATCCTCCACGACCGCGAACTGACCTACGCCGCCGCGGTCCCGCGCGAGCAGATGGAAGGCGCGGAGCTTTACGAGCGGACGAACCGGGCGATCCTTCGCGCGGTGCGCGCGCTCGGCGTCGAGGCCGAGGTCCGCGGAAAACAGCACGCCGCGCGGGCGCAGCGCGGTCCGTTTTTCTGTTTCGCCCGATCGGGAGCCACCGATATAATCGCCCGTTCGCGGAAACTCGCCGGCAGCGCCCAGAGGCGCCGGGGCCGCGGGGTCCTTCAGCACGGGTCCATCCTGCTGGCGACCCACGAGGATGGGGCCGTGGGCGTCAACGAACTGCTCGGTCGGGAAGTCGGCCTCGAGGAGCTGGGCGAGCAACTGGCCCGGGCCGTGGAAGAGGTCTTCGGGGCCGTTTTCACGCCACGGGACTTCGAAGCGGACGAGCGGGCCGAGATCGAGCGAATCCGGCAACGGCGGTACGGCACGACGCGGTGGCTTACGCGAGGGAACAGAAAGGTACGCACGTGAATCCTGCAACGCTGGCCGAGCAGGCCCGGGAACTACAGGAGAAAATCGTCGCGTGGCGCCGGGATCTCCACCGCCACCCCGAGCTCGGATTCGAGGAGGTTCGCACGGCCGGCATCGTGGCCGACGAGCTGGAGCGTCTCGGACTGGTCGTCAGGCGCGGGGTCGGCAAAACCGGAGTGGTCGCCGACGTCGAGCCCCCGGGGGCAACGGGGCGCATTCTGCTCCGCGCGGACATGGACGCCCTCCCCGTCCAGGAGGACTCCGGCGAGCCGTTCGCCTCGGAGACCCCCGGCAAGGCACACCTGTGCGGGCACGATTCCCACACCGCCATGCTCCTCGGGACCGCCCACCTGCTGGCTCGGCACCGCGACGAACTGTCCTGCTCGGTTCGGCTGATGTTCCAGCCCAGCGAGGAGAAAGGGCCTGGCGGGGCCGCGGCGATGATCGAGGACGGTGTACTGAAAGGGGTAGACCGCGCGCTGGCAATTCACGTGTTCTCCGCCCACGAATCCGGGAAGTGGGGCGTGCGTGCGGGACCGGTCATGGCCGCCGCGGACGCCCTGAGCATCCGCATCACGGGCCGAGGCGGGCACGCCGCGACGCCGGAACTCTGCGCGGACCCGGTGGTCGCCGCCGCGCACGCGGTGACGGCTCTCCAGACCGTGATGAGCCGACGCATCCGCCCGCACGATGCCGGGGTCCTGAGTCTCTGCACCATCCACGGTGGAGACGCGTTCAACGTGATCCCGGAGACGGTGGAGATCACCGGGACCCTGCGGCAGCACTCCGAGAGCGTCAGACGCCGGATCAAGGACCTCGCGCGGGAGATCCTCGACGGCGTGGCCGCCAGCCACGGCGTGCAGATTGACCTGGACTTCGGCGTCGGCTACCCGGCGACGACAAACGACGAGGAGACGATCGCCGACTGCCGCCAAGCCGTGGAGGCGCTGTTCGGGGCCGAACAGATCAAGGATCTCGACAAGAAGTTCGGCTCGGAGGATTTCAGCCACGTGCTCGAACAGGTGCCCGGGGCCATGGTTTACCTCGGCGTGGGCAACGCGGCCAAAGGCATTACCGCCCCACACCACAGTCCCCGGTTCCGCATCGACGAGGACGTGCTCTGGCAGGGCCCGGCGTTGATGGCCTACATGGCACTGAGCTACTCGCGAGGCTCCGCCTGAGGGGCCGACAGACCGCGGGCCCGCGGCGTGGGAGCCCGGGTTCGCCGCGCGCTCCTCAGTGCTCGGCACGAGGCCGGGCAACGGGTCAATGCCCGCCGGCGGCCTGGCTCATGGCGGAACCCTCCTGCGAAGCCACCACCTCGTCCCACTCGGCGCGGTTGAACCGGCACCCGGGGTCGCTGCGCCGCAGGTCGCCGAAGTAGCCGTAGCTCCGCGCGCGGCACCCACCGCAGTAGCTCTTGTAGTCGCAGACACGACAGTGGCCGGTTCGGTCCTCGCGGTCGCACAGAAGCCGCATGACCGGATGATGCAGCCAGAGCGATTCGAAGTCGTCGTCCCGGATGTCGCCGACCTCGATGGGCATGAAGACGCACGGGGTGATCTTTCCGTTCGGCTGGATCGCGCAGTAGCACCGGCCGGCGCCGCAGCCGCCGACGTACCGGGCCAGCAAGCGGGTCTTGCGGCCCGAAGAATACCCGTAATGTCCCGTGTTGATCGGCGACTCGGGGGTGCCCAGCTCGATGCATGCCCGCCCATACTGGGCGGCGGAGCTCATGACGGCGATCTTGTCCTCGACCAGGGCGTTCTGCAGGATCCCGAGCATCCGCTCGCGCTGATCGGGCGTCAGGTCCTGCTCGACGATGTCGCGCCCGCGTCCCGTCGGGATGAAATTGAACGCGTAGAACGTGTCGACACCGCGGTCGACGCACCAGTTGATGATGTCCTCGAGCTCGTCGATGTTCCCGCGCGTCACGGTGGTGGCCACGCCCACCTTCATGTCCGGATGCGCCAGGCACTCGTCGATGCCGCGCACGGCGGCCTCCCAGTACCCCCTGCCACCCCGGAAGGCGTCGTGCCTG
>CAZGEE010000170.1:0-4890 GCA_964525035.1 uncultured Anaerolineales bacterium | reverse complement strand
GTCGCGGCCCTTGCCTTCCGCCACGCGATCCTTGTTGACGGTGCCCGCCGGGTCGATCATGCCGATGCTGACCCACGCGTAGTCGTAGCCGGCCTGGCGGCGGAACTCGATCTCGTCGGCCAGAGTCGCGACGGGCCGGCCAAGAAACCCCTCCTTGATCTTCCCGTCGATGACGAGTTCGGCGTTCGGGACGCGGTGACCCTTTCCTCCGAGCAGAACGGTCCGGAGGTTGTCGAAATCGGGCTCGAAGCCGAAGCGATTCATGGCGATCTCCCTCGAAGAAAGCCGGAGCGTTCAAAGTGCAGACAGTCTATCCGCCGCGTCCCGCAAGTCAATGCGAAGAAGGCGGCGGGCCGACCGAGGCTCCGGCACCGACGGTTCAGCACCGTTGACAGCGAGCGCGGAGCGAGGACAATCAGGGGAACATGTTCCGGGCATTCCCCGGACGGAGGGCCTTCGATGGGGCTGAAAGAGTACCGGAAGAAACGGGACTTCGGGAAGACCTCCGAGCCGCGCGGTGGCAAGAAGGCGCGGCGGAAGGCGGATTCCGAAGGCGGCGCCCGGGAGCCCGGGCCGATCTTTGTCGTGCAGAAGCACGACGCGTCGCACCTGCACTACGACTTCCGCCTCGAGATGGGCGGGACGCTGAAGAGCTGGGCCGTGCCCAAGGGGCCGAGCCTCGACCCGTCGCAGAAGCGCCTGGCCGTGCGGACCGAGGACCACCCGCTCGAGTACGCCGACTTCGAGGGCGTCATCCCGGAGGGCGAGTACGGCGGGGGCACCGTAATGGCCTGGGACAGCGGCGCGGTTCGCTACGACGAGGACGGCGCGGAGACGGCCCGATGCGTCGAGGAGCGAAAACCGTTCGCGTTCGAGCTCGAAGGGCAGAAACTGCGGGGCCGATGGCGGCTCGTGCCCTTCAGGACGCGCGACGGGAAGGACCGGAACTGGCTCCTGATTAAGTCGAAGGACGCCTCGGCGGATACCGGAGGCGATGTGCTGAAAGCCCACCCCGAGAGCGCGAAGACCGGCCGCACCCTGGAACAGATCGCCGAAGCCGGCGAGGTCTGGTCCGACCGCGCCGTGCCCTACGGCGACTAACTCCATGCCCGGCGCGACCGGTCAATCCCCGAAGCAGGTTCCCACGGCCCGCGCCGCGGCGATGAGCGGGTGATCGTCGGGCACTTTCTTGTCGCGGCCGGCGATCTCGCGGATCGGGACCTCCGCGATTCGGCCCTCGCGCAGCGCGACCATGTTCCCGAACCGGGCCCCGGCGATCAGCTCGGCCGCCTGGTGACCGAACCGTGTCGAGAGCACGCGGTCCATCGGCGACGGCGTGCCGCCTCGCTGCACGTAGCCGAGCACGGTGGCGCGGGATTCCATCCCCGTGTGGTCTTCCAACTCGTGGGCCAGCTTGTGGCCGACGCCCCCCAGCCGCAGGGGGTCGGGCGAGTCCTCCACCACGCGGGCCACGGTCAATTCGCCGCCCTCGGGCTTGGCCCCCTCGGCCACGCAGACGATCGAGCACCGCTTTCCCCGCCGGTCGCGGTCGCCCACGAAGGAGACCACCTTTTCCAGGTCGTACGGCTTCTCCGGGATCAGGATGACGTCGGCCCCGGACGCCACGCCGGCGTACAGGGCAAGCCACCCGGCGTAGCGGCCCATGACCTCGGCCACCATGACCCGGTGATGGCTGCTGGCGGTGGAGTGCAACCGGTCGATGGCCTTCGCCGCGGTGTCCACCGCGCTGAAGAACCCGAAGGTGTACTCGGTCATCGGCACATCGTTGTCGATGGTCTTGGGCACGCCGACGATGTTCAGCTCGAGCCGGTCGATCAGCTTCCCGGCGATGGCCATGGTTCCGTCGCCACCGATGCAGACCAGGGCGCCCAGCCCGAGCTGCTCGTAAACTTCCCGGCAGCGGCCCGAGAGGTCTTGAGGCCGGTCGTGGCCGCCCACCGGCTGATGCGGGGGAAAGTAGGAGAAGGGGTTCGCCTTGTTCGAGGCCCCGAGGATCGTTCCGCCACGCGTGAGGATGCCCGAGACGTGGTCCGAGGTGAGCTCTTCGTACCGCCCCTCGACCAGTCCGGCGAACCCGTCGTGGAATCCGTAGACGGCAGCCCCGTGCTGATAGATCAGAGTCTTGGTCACCGCGCGGATCACGGCGTTCAGACCGGGACAGTCCCCACCTCCCGTGAGCACCCCCACCTTCCCGATGTTGCCCGTCGACGTTGCCATGCGAAGGCCTCCTGACTGCTGCCACAAAACCACAGGCGGAACGGATCACCCGCACCGATTGTAGGAAGGCACCGCGGCCGGCTCAACGGTATTCGGAGCGCTCCTCGGCACCCTCACAGCGGAAAAACCCCCACGTTTCAAACCGGGCCGCAGCGCGGCTGCACGGATTTCTCACGCCCGTCAGCCGGGGTCCCGACCTTGGGCGCAGTTTCCATAAGCTCTTTTCAGGAAAGGCCTTACGGCGAGAGAGCCCCCCGGGAGCAGCGCCGGGCGCCGCCGTTTGCAAAGGCCGCGTTTGCCCAACTCCCTTCGCGCCGTATTCTCTGGAGTGGCGGCCGAAAGCCGCCGGACGTCTCTTGGGAAACTCGCCGTGGAGGGGGACCGCTCCATGCAGCTCATTTCGCTTTCTCGTCTTCTCGCAGCCGGCCTGGTCGTCTTGATGATCTTCAGTTCCGCGGCCTTCGCGGACACGACGCTGTCGACCAACGGGGACACGTCGTACGAATCGGTCTACTTCGGCTACGGCGGAAGCCCGAAGGAAGACCTGAGCAAGCTGCTCGCCAATTATCAGGACCCCCTCACGGGGGACCCGAGTCCGATCACTAACCCGGACGGCTCGCCCATCTCCGTGGGCGCCGTCGACCTGGGGGAGGACCCGTCCCTGAGCGACCAGACGCAGGTCCAGCGATTGTTCACCGACGCGGACCAGCAGTACAAGCTCACGTACCTGGGGTTGGGCTACGCGGCCTACCATAATATCATGGGCGTCTACACCCGCGAGGCGGGAGAGGACGACCCGTCGAAGTTCAGCTATACGCCGCTCGTCACCCAAGGCGTGGACACCCCCGGCACGGAGGTGATCTTCGGCGTGCCCGCCGACACCACCTTCGGATTCTACCTGAGCGCCGACGGCGGGCGGACCGAGCGCAACCGTTTCTTCAGCGAGAATCGGTTCAATTCCGACGGCAACGGGCAGGAAACCGATCACATGCTCGGTTTCCATACGAACCGTGGTTTCCTGACCGCCTGGGAGGATCTTCCACTCGGCTGCAACGGCAAGCTCGGCGACCAGGATTACGAGGACCTGGTAGGCGGGTTGCTGACGTACCCGGACGGTGGACCCGTCCCGGAGCCGACGACCATGGCGCTGCTGGGCGGTGGATTCGGCTTCATGATGGTCTTGCGGGCCACGCGCGGGCGCCGGCGGCGCCGGGCATCGAAGCTGTTGTAATAGCCATCCGGGCGGCACCATGCCGCCCGGGTTTGACGCGACCGTGTTAAGGAGGTGTACACCGATCGGAAAAACCATCTCCCCCAAGAGACGTGAACGAGCCGCGTCGCCGCCCGGGAGGTGAAACCACACGGCGACCGGGATTCACGGCCGAGGCGGGGAGTCAACCGATCTTCAGGCTTTGCTTATGCGAGGTGCGGTGCACCGAGGGGTCACCGCGCCTCGCACTCTTTTGACCGCCGAACCTTCGCCCCTTGCCCCGGGAGCTGCCGCCACCTACAATGCCGCCCGCACCGCGGAAGGGAGAACCTCGTGGTCGGTAGCGGCACACTCGTCAACACGGCGACCGTCCTGGTGGGATCGTGCCTGGGACTCCTGGTCGGGAAACGCCTGCCGGAACGGTTCCGCCGGATCGTCACCTACGCGCTCGGCCTGATTACCTTCTTCCTGGCGGTCAACATGATGCGGGGCATCCAGGCCGGCTATACGCTGCACGTGGTCGCGGCCGTCCTCGCGGGAGCGGTTCTCGGCGAGGCGATTCGGATCGAGCAAGGGCTGGAGTGGGTCGGCCGATGGCTGCGCGACCGGGCCGCGGCCCGCAGCGGAGGCGAAACGACGGGCTTCGTCGAAGGGTTCGTCGTGGCGGGATTGATCTTCTGCGTCGGCCCGATGACCCTGCTGGGAACGTTCCAGGACGGCATCGGCCGCGTCCCCTACCTGCTCTACGTCAAGAGCGCGATGGACGGGTTCATGGCCATGGCATTGGCGGCGACGTATGGCCGCGGGGTGGTCTTCAGCGCGGGGCTCGTCCTGGGCGTCCAGGGAGCGATGACCGCGGCGGCGTGGGGACTCGGGGGCGAACGGATTCCCGACCTCTACATTCACGGCATCGAGGCCACGGGCGGCGTGCTCGTCCTGGCCATCGGATTGTTGCTTCTCGACATCCGCCGCATCCGCGTGGCCAACCTGCTCCCCGCCCTGCCCCTCGTCTGCCTGCTGCTCTGGCTCTATGACAAGCCGATCCGGCCCTGACCGCGCGCCGAGGACGACCTGCTGCTTCCCGGCCCCACGCTGACACTCATGGGCCGCCGGCCGCGCGCACCAGCGCATCGATCTCGGCGACCACGCCTTGCACCGCGCGCGGAACGGCGGCCTCGACGGACGGGCTCAGCCGATCACCCTGGTCGAACCGCTCCGGCTGGATGCCGACGAAACGGACGACCGGCGGCAACCCGCCGAGCTGGCGGGCCAGTTCGATCATCGGCATCACACCCACCTCGTGGAGCGACATTTGCCTGCGCGGGTCCGGACTTTCGACGTCCTCCAGTCCGAAGACCCGGACCGAGCCCGGGGCCTCGTGGAGGTCGATGGCATCGACAACGATGAGGGCGGCGGCCCCCTCAAAGTGGACCATGAGTGTC
>CAZGEE010000169.1:0-4892 GCA_964525035.1 uncultured Anaerolineales bacterium | reverse complement strand
GTGGACGTGGACGTTGGGAAGATGAAGGAGTTGGCCGACGAGATGCGGGCCTATGCCCTGGTGGCCATTCATGCCGCCGGCAGTGGGCACCCCGGCGGGTCGCTTTCGATCATGGACATCGTGGCCGAGCTCTACATGCATGCGCTGCGCCACGACCCGGCCAACCCTCAGTGGCCGGGCCGCGACCGCGTGTTCTGGAGCGCCGGACACAAGGCCCCGGCGCTGTATACAGCCCTGGCCTTCTGTGGCTACTGCGAGAAGGAGGACCTCGTTACGCTCCGGCGCTACGACAGCCCGTTCCAGGGGCACCCGCACTGGCTGAAACTCGGCGGCGTGGAAATCTCCTCCGGCAGCCTGGGACAGGGGTTGAGCGTCGGTGTGGGCAACGCCCTGGCAGCCCGCCTCGACGGCAGCGACTACCGCGTCTACGTCCTCTGCGGCGACGGCGAGCAACAGGAAGGCTCCATCTGGGAAGCCGCCATGGCCGCGGGGCATTTCAAGCTCGATAACCTCTGCGCCGTGGTCGACAAGAACCGTCTCCAGATAGATGGCGACGTCTGCGACGTCATGAACATCGATCCCCTGGCCGAGAAGTATCGGGCCTTTAACTGGCACGTGATCGAAATCGACGGCCACGACGCGCGGGCGATCCGCGCGGCCTTCGAGGAGGCCGCGGCCACGCGCGGCAAGCCCAGCGTCATCATCGCCAACACCGTCAAGGGCAAGGGCGTCTCGTTCATGGAGAACGTCGCGGGGTGGCACGGCAAGGCCACCGGCAGCCGCGAGCAGCTCGACCAGGCCCTGGCCGACCTCGCGGTGCCCAGCATGACCAAGGAGCGGGTGGACGGCTTGCTGCAGGCGGCCGAGGGCTACCAGGCCGAGGTCACGAAGAAGATCGACGCCAGACTGCCTTCCTTCAAAAAGAACTACTGGTGGAACGAGACCGACGGGATGCAGGTGGAAATGGACGCCACGCGCGCCGGGTTCGGCCGCGGGGTGGCCGAGGCCGGCAGCGACGAGCGCGTGGTCTGTATCCACGCGGACATCTCGAACTCGATCAAGATCACGGACTTCGAGAAGGCCGACGCCGGTCGAACGAACCGCGTCTTCAGCGTGGGAATCGCCGAGCAGAACATGATGGGGGCGGCCGCGGGACTGGCCCGCGAGGGCAAAATCCCCGTGACCGGCACCTACGGGGTCTTCGCCAGCGGCCGGCCCTGGGACCAGATCCGGACCACGATCTGTTACAGCGACCTGAACGTCAAGATCGGCGGGGCGCACGGCGGCGTCAGCGTCGGGCCCGACGGCGCCACTCACCAGGCGCTCGAGGAGATCAACCTGATGGTGTGCCTGCCGCATATGAACCTCTCGGCCCCGGCCGACAGCGTCGAGGCCCGCCGCGCAACCCTCGCCGGGCTTCTGGACGTCACGGGGCCCGTTTACATCCGGTTCGCCCGCGAGGCCACGCCCGTGGTCACAAAACCGGACGGCCCGTTCGAGTGGGGCCGGGCCAACGTCATTCGCTACCGCGAAGCCGCGCCGAAGTTCGTCGACGCGTTCGAGACACAAGTGGCGAGCGAATACCAATCCGAAAACGAAGACATTACCTTCATCGCGTGCGGGCCCGTGGTCGCCGAGGCGATGCGGGCCGCATGGATCCTCAGGGAAGAGCACGGTATCGAAGCCCGCGTCCTCAACGTGCACACGCTGAAGCCGCTCGACGAGCAGGCCATCGCGGCCGCGGCGAACGAAACCGGGCGCATCATCACCGTGGAGGAGCACCAGGTCGGCGGGTTCGGCAACCTCGTCGCCGGGGCGGCCCTGCGGCTCAAGGAGCCCGCGAAGGCCCTCCAGTTCGACATGATGGGCGTCCCGGACAAGTTCGGCGAAAGCGGCATGCCCTGGGAACTGATGAAGGTTTTCGGCCTCACCGCCGAGCACGTCGCCCGCAAGGCGCTCGACATGCTGGGCAAGTAAGCCCGCTGCTCAAGTAACAAACGGTCGAGAGATTCCTTTCGCCGCTCGTCTTTGATTGCATGGTGCGCTGCGTGGGCTGCGCAAGGCGGGGGAGGGCGATCGCGCTGCGGAAAACCCGATGTCCCTTCAAGGTCTTCGCTCGGAATAAGGAGCCGACCGATGAAATACGGATTGACTGCCCTTCTTCTGATGAGCCTGCTGGCAGGACCCGGCGCCGCCGCGACGTACCACGTCGCCGCCGAGGCCGAGGCCGCCGCCGACGAGAACCCGGGCACCGAGGAGGAGCCGCTGAAGACCATCGCGGCCGGGGTAAAGCGCGCGGAGGCGGGCGACACGGTCATTGTGCATGCCGGAGTCTACCGCGAGCGTGTGAAGGCGCGGGAGAAAGGCAAGCCGAATGGCCCGTTCACCCTGCGGGCCGCGCCCGGCGAGCGCGTGGTTGTCACCGGTGCCGATCCTGTTACCGGATGGCGCGAGGCCACGCCCGACGACGTCGGCGAGCACCCGCATCGCGACGACCTGTTCGTGGCCGAAGTGGACTGGCTCAACGAGCGGCACGTCAAGGCCGGCCGGATCCGCCTCTACGAGGGCGGCCAGCGGATGGAGGTAGCCCGCACGCCGGAGACCGGCTGGTGGGGCATCACGGAGGGATTCAGCCTGTCGGAGTTCTCCGACGAGGTCCACCTGACCCAGGAAGACCCGCACGCGTGGGATGGCTGGACCGTGGCCATCCTCGAGCAGGCCGGCGGTGGGGTGCGCCACCTCCGCGTCCAGGTCTTCGATCCGGAGGCGCACAGGATCACCCTGGCCCGGGACTACTCGCGATACCGGAAGAAGATCAACGAGGAGCGGGACCGCTACTACATGGAGAACCACCTCTCGACCCTCGACGGCCCCGGCCAGTTCGTCTACGAGGCCAAGCCGGACGGAAGTGTGCGACTTATCGTCTGGCCCGCGAAGCCCGGGGAGGACGGCCGACCCATGGTCGAGGCACCGCGGCGCAGCAACCTGTTCTACCTCCGAAACATGACGCACACGGTAATTGACGGCTTCGAGGTATGCACCAGCGACGGCCACGGCCTGGGGATGAGCGGGGCCGGCTCGCCCGTCGAGCTGACCGTCCAGAACTGCTACGTGCACGAGAACACCGGCTACGGCATCGAGATGCGGAAACCCGTCTCCTGTACCATCCGGCGAAACGTGATCCTCCGCAACAGCCTCGGCATCAACATCGGCGGGGCCACCGACACCGTGGTCGAGGAGAACGACATCGGCTGGAACCATGGCGACGGGCTCGTGGCCCCCGGAGGAACGCGCAACCTGATCATCCGTCGCAACTGCATCCACGACCATTACCTCTGGGGCCATCCCGACAACATCCAGTTCTGGAACGACGTCCAGGGCACCGTGATCCGGGACAACGTGATGATCAACGCGGGTCAGACGATGATGTCGGCCGGGATGAAGGACACTCGGCTCCTCAATAACGTGTGGCTGGGCTCGCGCGCCATCTCCATGATCTGCGGCGGCGACGGCTGGGAGATTCGCCACAACACCATTTGCGCCACCGGCCCCATGCCGACGAACTTCGGGGGCAAGGACTTCGCCCTGAGCAGCAACCTCTTTGCACCGCTGCACGGAACGCCGATTTACGGGATGCCGGTCCCGGAGACGTTTGAGGCCGACTACGACCTCCTGTGGGCCGGGGAGGATTATCAGGGGGTGCTGGTCATCAAGGAGCAATGGAAGGATAGCGCGAGCTCGCTGGAGCAGATCCGCGAGAAATTCGGCCAGGAAACTCACGGTATCGTGGCCGATCCGAAATTCCGCCATGCCGCGAAGGCGTTCACCGTCTGCGACTACCGGCGCGTGCAGGAGTGCACTCGCGAGACGTTGGTCCTGAAGTCCGGCGGCGGCGGTCTGTTCGAGGTGGGCGATCACGTCGAGGTTTCTTTCGACGGAGTGGTCCGGACGGTGACCCGCGTGGACGGCGACGCGATCGGAATCGAACCGGCGCTCGAGCGACCGCCCATCACGATGCTCTCGGTGGCCAACTGGGGCGACGAGACCGACTACGCTTGGGACCTGCGGCCGGCCGAGGACAGCCCGGCCCTCGGCGCGGGTGAGGACGGTACCAACGTGGGGTCGGACCTCGACGTCCAGGCGTATGTCCGCGGCGACTTCGACGGCGACGGTGAGCGCGACCTGCCGACGGTGCCCGCCGAGTGACCTGCGAGGGCCGGCAACGGAGGCCGTGCGTTGCCGCCGGGTTTCACGACCGTGTGGGGCTTGCCGCGCTTGCCTTCCTCGGAAGCCCGCGGCGTGTTGTCATCCGGCCTGTTGCTGCTATACTGGGCTGCACGCGGAGAGGTGCCGGAGTGGTCGAACGGGCGCGCTTGGAAAGCGCGTGTACCCTTACGGGTACCCGGGGTTCGAATCCCCGCCTCTCCGCCATGTGAGTATTCCCGGGCGCGTCCGGGTCGACCGGACGCGCCTTTCGGCTTGAAGCCCCGGGGGCTCGCGAGCCGGCAGTCGTCGGCGCGGATAGACTTGCCGCCATCTCGGCCCGGGTGCGGGACTGCTGTGTCTGTCGCCGGCGCGCTCGTCGATTTTTTCAGCCTGCGACATCCTTTCTGAATTCTCTGGGGCGCTCGTCCAAGGGATTATTGATAATCGACTTACATGCTGCCGGTTCCCGGAACGACGCGCCCTCGACACCGGAAAGGGTCCTACCCGTCGAAAAAAGACTTGACTGTCAGACGGCACGGGCTACGGTACCCCTGCACCTACGGGACCTTTCGAATTGTTGTATTTGTTGAGGCCGAGGCGAAGGGCCCCGCAAACACGTCTTGGGAAAAGTAAAAACGTTGGGGCGGCGTCTGTCGGGGCCTGGGCTTCGGCGGCGGCGCTGAGAA
>CAZGEE010000168.1:4585-4908 GCA_964525035.1 uncultured Anaerolineales bacterium | reverse complement strand
GCGAGGAACTCCTCGAGCTCCTTGCGTGAGGTGAACCACCGCTCCTGCTGGCCGAGGAAGACGTGGTAGACCGGCAGTTTGCCCGAGACGGGGTCTTGGCGGGCGGCATGGGCCCGAAGCCGGATGCCCCGGCGCTCCAGGGCGATCAGCGGCTCTTCCAGGGCGGCCAGGCAGCGGCAGAGGCGTTCGATCGCCGGTCCCTGGATCACCCGTCCCTCGCCCGGCTCGAACACCGCGTCGGCCAGCCCCGATTCGAGCAGTTGGGCCTTCATCTCCTCTTCGGTCTGGATGTATTCGATTTTCTTCTTGCGGCGGACGCGGAA
>CAZGEE010000168.1:0-4575 GCA_964525035.1 uncultured Anaerolineales bacterium | reverse complement strand
TCTAAGCAGCAGCGTGCGGATGTGGGCGCCGTCCACGTCCGCGTCGGTCATGATGATGATCTTGTCGTAGCGCCGCTTGGCCAGGTCCACGTCCGAGCCGATCCCCGATCCGATGGCCGAGATCATGCTGCGGATTTCCTCGTTGGCCAGCACTTTGTCCTCGCGCGACTTGTACGCGTTGATGATCTTCCCGCGCAGCGGGAGGATGGCCTGGTACTGTCGCATGCGGCCCCCCTCGGCACTCCAGCCCGCCGAATCGCCCTCGACCAGATAGAGCTCGCAGCGGTCGACCTCGCGACTCGAACAATCCCGGAGCTTTCCGGGCAACCCTCCGCCGGCCAGCGCGCCTTTGCGCTCGCGGAGCAGCGTTTTGGCCTTTCGGGCGGCCTCGCGGGCCTCGGCCGCCAGCATGGCCTTCGAGACGATCGCTTTGGCCTCGCGGGGATGTTCTTCCAGGTAGGCCGCCAGGTGCTCGCCCACCGCCGAACTGACGATGCCCTCCAGCTCCGGATTGTTCAGCTTGACCTTGGTCTGCGATTCGAACTGCGGATCCGGTATCCTCCTCGAAGTCCTTGGCCGGGTTGTCCGCCACGTAGGCGCACTCGGCCGGGGAGCACCCCGTCAGGCGCTCGAACTCCTCGAACGCCCGCGGGTGCGGCTTCCGAAACGCGAGACCCCAGCGGTCCGTCGCGATCAGGTGCCCGACCAGTTCCTGCAAAGCAAGGGCCTCGAATTTGCGCTGCTGCATTTCCGGGGGCCCATCCGTGATCACCCCCACCTTGCCCGGCGAAAGGCATAGCGCCCGCAGCGCCGGCACCACGTCCTCGGGCGCGTCGATCACCGGTCGATGCTCGCGATAGCATCGGACCAACTCGGCCACGACCTCGGGATCGTCCGGCAGGCCGGCCGCAGCCAGCACCCGGTTGAACGCATCGCCGCGGACGCCGGCCTCGAATCCGCGCCACAACTCGGCGAACCAGTCCGTTCGCGAACCGAAGCGGCGCCGCAACTCGCGGGCCACGGCCCGGAAGCCGCTTCGGACGAAATCCCGCTCCAGGAAGAGCGTGTCATCCAGATCGAAGGCCACGGCCGAGATCACTTGCCTAATCGGTCCTCCGAGACGAACACGGCGTCGTCGTAGCGCAGCATAACGAGCCTGTCGGCGAACGCTTCTCCGTCGACTTGCACCGTTCGGCCGCGCGCGCATTGAACCGTCCAGGTCGGGATGTCGGCCCCCGCTTCAATCGCCAGGGGAACACCGCCGCCGAGCCGCGGATTGATCTCGATCACCGAGATGCGGCCGGACGAGGTGCGGAAACACTGGATGGTGATCGGCCCCATGCATCCGGGCAGGGCCTCCACCGTTCGCCGGCCCGTGTCGATCAGGTCCGGGGCCTTCACCGTCATGCTCTTGGACACCTCGCCGGCCCGGACCTCGATTCGTTTGCGCGGGACCACCGACAAGGGCCGGCCCTCGAAGTCGGCGAACACGTCCAGGGTATACTCCTGGCCGTCCAGGTACTCCTGGATGATGGTGTCGTGGACCTCGCGGTGATAAAAGACCAGTTGATCGAGCGTGTCGATCTTGTGGATGTCGCGAGCGCTGCATCCACCTCGGGGTTTCATGAACAGGGGGAACCGGGCCTTGGCGGCCTCGGCGTAGCTGTAGAGACGCGCGGTATCGACGCCGGCCGCCACCAGCGCGTCGTGGGTCCGCACCTTGTCTCCGCAGATGTCGACGACCGAGGGCGACGAAAGGCATAGCGTGGTGCCGACTTCCCGGAACCGCTCCTGCTGCCCACTGAGGGTCTGAAGCTCCAGGTCGATCAGCGGGATCAGCAGGTCGACCCCCTCGGACCGGGAGATCCCGAGCAGGTCGTCCACGTATCCCTTGGCGGTGCTCGGGCTCACGTGAAAAAGCCTGTCACACAGTTGGCCGGCGGAGGAGTAGGGCGAGCTGTCGGCCCCGAGCAGGCGGCCTTCCAGGCCCAGTCGCTCGAGCGAGCGCCGGAATGCATTCACCAGCGCCACGCGCCGGCCCACGCAGGAGAACAGGATGGTATAGCGATCTCCGGCCACGAGCGCGGTTCCTCCTTTTTCAACGAGCCATTACCACTGCTGGTAAATCTGCTTGCGCCGAAAAGTCTGCACCACGGTACGCCAGAGAATCTTCAGGTCCAAGCCAATTCCGGCATTCTCCACGTACCGCACGTCGAGTTCAAGCTTTTCCTCGTGCGGCAAGGCCCCTCGGCCGGTGATCTGGGCCATGCCGGTCAGCCCGGGGCGGACCTCGAGGCGGCGCCGCTGGCGCGGGGTAAACTGCCTGGCCTGGCTCACGTAGAGCGGCCTGGGACCCACAAGGCTCATGTCCCCCTTCAGGACGTTCCACAACTGGGGCAACTCGTCCAGGCTCCGTTCGCGGAGCCACCGGCCGACCGGGGTCAACCGGGGATCCTCGGCCCCGCGGGGGCTGTCGCCGAACGGGTCCACGTCGGACCGCATGGTCCGGAACTTATAGAGCGTGAAGGGTTTTCCGTCGCGGCCGGCCCGCTCCTGGCGGAACATGGCCGGGCCCGGAGACCCGTGCCGAATCAAAAGGACCAGCACGGCCAGGAGCGGCGACAGTACCACGAGCCCCGCGGCGGCAGCGGCTACGTCGAGGACCCGCTTCAGGGCTCTGCCGGTCGCGCTCATTGGGCAGACACCTCGCCGGAGGTCTCCGGTCGCTTGACGTCGGGATTCTTCGGCACGGGAACGAAACCGAACCTTAGCAACCCTGCGAGGGTCGAGAACCCGTAGAACAAGTGGGTCAACGCGAACAGCCAGGGCACGACCCACAGGAGCCGCCAACCTGTTCCGCGCGCGATTCGAATACTGAAAGCGAGGTCCAGCAGGCAATACAGTCCCACGACCGCGCCGCCCGCACAGGCCACCGGCAGGGAAACGAAAAGCGAGACGAACCACCCAACCACACCGACCAGGAAGAGCATTGGGATAAAGTGTCGCCACTGGAAGCTGTGCGGATTCACGCGCCACGTAAGAGAATGATAGAGCCCGTTCAGCCACAGCATGCGGAAGTAGTCCCGCAAATTTCGCCGCGTGTAGTATGTCGCCCGGATTCGCGGATCGAAGTAGACCCGGTAGCCGAAAGCCCGGATGCGGCTGGCCAGTTCATTATCCTGATTCCTGGGAAGCCGAACGTCGTAAAGCCCGACGCGATCGAACACCTCACGCGGAAAACATCCGAACGGGACGGTATCAACGGTACCGGCCTGCCCGCCGCTCCGCCACCGCGACCCGCCGGTGCCAAAGCGACTCATCTGGACCTCGCGTATCGCCTCGGCCGACAGTCCCGGGCCGCCGCTTTCGGCGACCAGCCGCCCGCCGACGCACCCGGCCCCGGTCCGGCGAAGCGTCTCGAGGCACAGGGCAACGTAGTCGCTCTCGTATCGGCAATGGCTGTCGAGCCGAACGATGACTTCCGCTCGGGCCTCCCTGATCGCCATGTTCAGCGAGTCCGGGGTCCAGCGCACGGTGTTTCGGAGGAGTCGAAGATTCGGGAAGGCTCCGGCCATCGACTCGACTACCTCGGCGGACCGGTCGGTACTCGCCCCGTCGACCACGAGGACCTCCATCCGGTCCAGGGGAAACGTCTGTCCGGCCAGACTCTCAAGGCATGGTCGGATGTACCGCTGCTCATTGTGCATCGGGATGACGACCGACACCTCCGGAGGGCACGTCGCGTTCTGGTCGTTGCTCTGCATCGTATTCCTTCGGGTCCCGGAAACAACCATCGCCGGCGCGGCACCGGTAATGGAACATCTCATCCGGTCAAAAGCCCCATTCGGCTCACGCTTCGCCGCCCCGCCCTTCTTCCGCCGACGCCGAAGGAATATCGGCCGTCGGCTCAAGAATATCAAGGTAACATCGTTCCACCCGCTCGGCCATGTTCGAAAGCGTGAACTTCTCGAGCGCCCGCTTCCGGCCCGCAAGGCCCATGGCGCGTCCACGGTCTTCCGACAGGCAGAACTCGCGAATCGCCTCGGCCGTGGCCTCGACGTCGCCGACGGGCACCACGCGCCCGGTCCGCCCGTCCTCGATCTGGTCCCGGGCTCCGTGAGAGTTCGACCGCAGGACGGGGAGTCCCGCGAGCATCGCCTCGACCGGGGCGAAACCGAACGATTCCCGGTAACTCGTCAGGGCGAACCAGTCGGCCGCAGCCAGCGCCGGATGGGGATCCACATAGCCCAGGAAGCGGACTCCCTCGGCGATGCCCAGCTCGCGGGCCTGTTGCCTCAAGGCCGCTTCCCGGCCGCCTGTTCCGACCAGGAGCAGGTGGAGCTCCGGACATGCGCGGCGGACGTTCGCCATGGCCTCCAGCAGCACGTGGTGCCCCTTGATACTCTCGAGCCGCCCGACGCTCACCATCACCGGCGCGGCCTCGGGCAGACCGAAGCGCCGCCGAGCCTCGACCCGGTCCGACGGGCTCGGCATCGGCCACTCCTCCGGGTCGACCCCGTGATAGATCAGGCAAATGCGATCCTCGGGCACGCCGAACGCCGATCTCAGGTACTC
>CAZGEE010000167.1:0-4920 GCA_964525035.1 uncultured Anaerolineales bacterium | reverse complement strand
TCCAGCAGCCGGGTGGCCTGGGGACCGCTTCGGGCGGAGCGCGGGAATACGTGCCGACCCTGGCCCGGGCCGCCGTGGCCGCCGGGTGTGACGGCGTCTTCCTGGAGGTGCACCCGGACCCGGACGCGGCCCTGTGCGACGGGCCGAACATGGTGCCGCTGGGCGAGGTAGCCCGCCTGCTGGAACAACTGGTCGCCATCCGCGAAGCCGTGCAGGACGACGCGCCAACCGCGCGAGGGAAGTCCTGAGCCCGCGAGTGCGACTCAAGGCAATACGCGGAAGGGACGGATGCGCGGCGCCGTGGGGCAGACGCGAAACGCCTCCGCATAGCGAACGCCACATTGCAGCCCGCGGAATCGCGCTATCGCCTTGAACTCCTCGGCCACGCTGTCCCGCGCGCCGGCATCGTTGCGCGAGCCGATCCACTCCAGTTGCGTCTTGTGGGCGAGCATCATCTCGACCTTTTTCTCGAACACGGCCGTGATGTCCACCCACTCCGTGGGCTGGAAGTTCAGTCCCGCGCTGGTGTCGCAGAAGTAGAGCATCGGCACCCGTTCGATGTGCGGACCGGCACACTCGTAAAGCGGACAGGTGGCCATGAACGTGCAATGCAGCGCCATCTCGCCGACGGCCCGGTGGTCGCCGTGATAGTCGTTCGGGTCCGTTGCAATCACCAGGTCGGGGCGCGCCTGGCGGATGGCCTCGGTCACCTTCCGCTGGTTCTCCAGCGTGTTGGCGACCTCCCCATCGGGGATTCCGCACGTCAGGCTGGCGGCCCCGATCTGTGCGGCGGCGTCCCGGGCCTCCTGCCTTCGCAGGCTGGCCAGTTCCTCGCGCGAGTAGCGGTACGATCCCTTGTCGCCGTTGGAGACGTGGCAAACAAAAACCTCGTCGCCTCGCTCGGCGAACCGGGCGAGTGTACCGCCGCAGTGCCATTCCATGTCGTCCGGGTGGGCTCCCAGGCCCAGCACGCGCAACGGTTCCCTTCCCGTCATGGTCATCCGCTCCTTTCACGCGCGGCCTTGCCGGAATGCGGTTCCAGCTCGACCGGTCCCGTCTCCGTCACCACCATGTCGACGCGCTGGTCGTGGGGGCATCGAGGCACGCCGTTGAAAAGCTGCTCGGCGAAGGCCAGCCCGCAACTGACGGCGTGGAGATCCTCCCGGGCCAGGAACCGGTCGTAGAAACCGCCTCCCTTGCCCATGCGATACCCCTGGCGATCGTAGGCCACGCAGGGGACCAGCACGAGACCGATCTCCGCCGGGGGCACCTCGTGAGCGCTCGCCTTGGGCTCGAGGATGCCGAACACGTCCGCCCGCACGTCGGGGTGCTCCCGAGGATCGTCCACCAGGGCGGCCGACAGCTCGTACGCCCGTATCTCCCGGTCGTGGACGAAGCGGACCCGGGGCTCGTCGAGTGGAGGCTCGACGCGCGGCACGGCAACGGTCTTGCCGAGCTCCCAGGCCTCGCGAACCAGGTCCCAGGGATCCACCTCCATCTCCATCGCAATGTAGGCCATGACGACCCGCGCTTCCTTGAACGCTTTCCGGCCGAGGACGTGCTTCGCGATCAGTTGGCTCTTCTTGCGCCGGACCTCCGGGGTCATCGCCGAGAGTCCCCCCATCACGGCATCGCGCATCGCCGTCTTCCGCTCCGGCGAGCTCGGGCAAGGTTCCCCCCGGCCTCGTATCACCGGGAACCAGGTGCAGGTGCGGCAGGGATTCGGCACGCGCTCACTCACGATCGCCCTTTCCGCTCTCCGGGGGCTCCTTCCCGGCCTCGCTCTGCCGGCCGGATGACCTGGCCCGGCCCAGCACGCGGCGAATCTCCGCCAGACGGGCCGCGATCTTCCGCTCGTAACCCCGGTCGGTCGGCTCATAGTACGTCCGGTCCACGCCCAGGTAATCCTGCGCCGCCACACCGCCCTCGGCGTCGTGGGCGTACTGGTACCCCTTCCCGTGGCCGAGCTTCTCCGCGCCTGCGTAATTGGCGTCCCGCAAGTGGACGGGAACCGGCACCGTCCGGTTCTCGCGAACGTCCTTCCGCGCCGCGAAGATCCCCGACGTCACGGCATTGCTCTTCGGCGCGGCCGCGATGTAGACGGCCGCATGGGCGAGGATCAACTGGGCCTCCGGCAGCCCGACGAACTCCGACGCCTGGAGCGCGGCACTGGCTACCACGAGGGCCATAGGGTCCGCGTTGCCCACGTCCTCCGACGCGCAGATGACGATTCGCCGCGCGATGAACCGCGGATCTTCGCCCCCTTCGAGCATCCGGGCCATCCAGTAGAGCGCGGCGTCGGGATCGCTGCCCCGCATGCTCTTGATCATCGCGCTGGCCGCGTCGTAGTGTTCGTCGCCCGTGGCGTCGTAGACGATCTGCTTCTGCTGGATCGACTCCTCGGCCACCGCCAGGTCCACCGCAACTTTTTCTTTCCCTGAGCGAAGTTGGCTGCGGACGGCGATCTCCAGCGCCGCCAGGGCCCGCCGCGCGTCCCCGTCGCTCACGCGCGCCAGGTGCTCGAGCGCCTCGTCGGTCGCGCTTGCGCCGGTCGAGCCGAGCCCGCGCTGCCCGTCGGCCAGGGCGCGCCGAAGGAGCGTGAGAATGTCCTCCACGCTCAGGGGCTCGAAGCGGAAGACGGTGCTCCGGCTCAGCAGCGGCGAGTTCAGTGCGAAGTAGGGGTTTTCGGTCGTGGCCCCGATCAGGACGACCACGCCCTTTTCCACGTCGCCGAGGAGCACGTCCTGCTGCGCGCGATTGAAGCGGTGCAGCTCGTCGATAAAGAGGACGGTCCGCCGCCCGCCCGTCTCCAGGCGGGCCCGTGCCTGCTCGAGGACCTCTCGGACCTCGCGGACCCCACTGGCCGAGGCGTCCAGGGCGACGAACTCCGCGCGGGTGGCTCCGGCGATCACGCGGGCCAAGGCCGTCTTGCCGACCCCGGGCGGGCCGTAGAAGACGAGGCTCTGCAGGCGATCCGCCTCGATCATCCGCCGAAGGAGCTTGCCGGGGCCGATGAAGTGCCGCTGCCCGACAAACTCCTCCAGCGTCCGCGGCCGCATCCGGACCGGAAGCGGCGCTGCCTCGTCCACCCGTCGCTGGAAACTTTCCTGGAACAGGTCCCCGGCCATAAGACCCGGATTATATCATGCGCCGACGGGGCACCGAAAGCCATTCCGCGACCTCGCGCGGTCCAAAAGAAAACCACGAGCCGCTGCGCCGGACCTTGACGGTTCCGCCGCGTTGCCGTAGCATCACGCTCCCAAGGTCAAGCCGGGAGGAGCCAGAGATGAGCGCGTGGCCAAGTCGCGAGGACGCCGAACGAATTCTCGAGGAGTGGACCCGCAACAAGAACCTCCGAAAGCACGCCTACGCCGTCGAAGCCGGGATGCGCGCCTACGCGCAGAAACTCGGCGGCGACCCGGAGCGGTGGGGCGTGGTGGGCCTGCTCCACGACTTCGATTACGAGAAGTATCCCGACCTCGAGGACCACCCGTTCAAAGGCGTCGAGTTCCTCCGCGAGAAAGGCTACGACGAGGAACTCCTCGAGGGCATCCTGGCCCACGCCGACCACACCGAGACGCCGCGCGATACCTCGCTGAAAAAAGCCGTTTACGCAGTGGACGAACTGACGGGGCTCATCGTGGCGGTGGCCCTGGTGAGGCCGTCGAAGCGCCTCTCGGACGTCACCGTCGAGGCCGTCCGGAAGAAGTGGAACGAGAAATCCTTCGCCGCCGGGGTGGATCGCGCCATGATCGAACGCGGAGCGGAGGAACTCGGCGTCTCGCTCGACGATCACATCGCCACCGTCCTGGCCGCGATGCAGAGAATCAGCGACCGGCTCGGCCTGTAACAGCCGGGCATTCGAAGAACCGAACACGCGGCAAAGTCCCCGAGCCCGCCTTCCTCCTCACGGACTGCCCGCAGCGCGCCGGACCTACGGAATGGGGATGCCGTTCAGGGCACGGTTCAACTGGAGCTTGTCGAGCACGTTAGCGTACCCGTCGCCCGTGAGGTCGAACGCGCGCAGCGTGTACGGCGTGGCCAACCCGTTCAGGCACTTGTTCAGGTAAAGCTTGTCGAGGACGTTGACGAAGCCGCTGCCGTCGACGTCGCCTAGCGGACGGACGTCGATCGCGACCGAGGCGCTCCCCTCGCCCCCGACGTGGACTCCCGAAACCACGCACTCCAGCCACACGGGCCCCACGGGATCGGTCGCGGCATCGCCGCCGGTGACGTGCCAGCGGAACGGGTCGGCGGTCGGCTCGACCTGCACCGCCCCTTCGCTCTCGGGAGCGACCGACACGGTAACGTCGTAGGTGCTGTTGCCGAATGGATCGTCGTCCACCGACAAGTCCAGAACCACCCGGTGGCGGCCCGCGGTGGTAACCGGCGTGTTCTGGTACGTCCAGTCGGCGTCGGTCCAGGCGGAAACGCTGATCTCGGCCAGGGGCGGGCCGAACGCGTACAGGCCGTCCACCCCGACGGTGTACAGGCTCCCGTTGGCGAAGGCCGGGCTGCTCCCCGACCCCGCGAAGTGGTCCATCACGAAACCCTCGGCGTCCGGCGTTTTGGAAAGGTCCATGGCGTGCAGGTCGGTGCACGGCCCGGAATCGGTCCAGGTCTCCGGAATCGTCCCGGCGTAGAGCACCCCGCCGACCACGACCGGGAAGAGGGTCCAGCCTCCGCGCCCCGCCACTTCCCAGACTTTCTCCCCCGTGACCTTGTCGAAGGCCTGGATCTTGCGCCGACTCGGCCCGAACCACGCGCCCTCGCTGTTGATCCCCGCGCTCAGCACCACGAGGTCACCCGTGACCACGGGCGTACTGTCGGTCCGCTCGGCCGGGCTATCCCAGATTTTCGTGCCGGTGGCGGCATCCAGGCAGTAGAGCCGGCCGCTGTCCTCGCCGCCGTAGAACTCGT
>CAZGEE010000166.1:0-4935 GCA_964525035.1 uncultured Anaerolineales bacterium | reverse complement strand
GGCAACAGGCCCCGGACGGTCGCCCGCGTGCCCACCGGCATGAAGGCCGGCGTTCGGAAGTCCCCGTGCGGCGTGCGGAACCGGCCCGTTCGGGCATCGCTTCCGGGGTCGCGGTGGTCGACGGTCATCTCGAACATGCCTGCGCTCTTCCGCTGGTCTTTGAGGCCTCGAGGCGACGCGCGGTGCGTATGCGGCGCGGCGAGGCCTTCGGTTCGGCGGCTTAGTATACGCGTGCGAGTCGGCTCTCGGGGTAGTAGAATTGGAGGATGCCTTCCGCGCGGCGGCCCATGCGGGCCTGGCCTTCGGCGCCGTACTGGCACATGCCGACGCCGTGGCCGAAGCCGCGACCGTCCAGATGGATCTCGCCCGGGGAAACCGAAACGTCGAAGCGGCCCGACTTCAGCCGCTTCCCCCGTTCGCGAAGGCAGGCTTTCAGCGCGGAAAGCGGGATCGCCCGCTTCGTTCCATCGCCGCTGATCACTGTCACACGGCGGACCCGACCGTCGGGCGTCCGATCGTCCTCGCCGACCTCCAAGGCGGTGATCCGGCCAGACAGACCCGAGAGCTCGCCCAGCTCCCGAAGCCGCCGAACGAGATCGGAAAGCCCGACGGAGACCCGCCACCGGTAATGGGGACTCCAGCGACAGTACGCGCACGGGACCCCGCCGAGGGGAGCGATCGGCTCGGCCTTGGGCCAGTACTCTTCCACCGGCACGGTGTGCCCGCCGCAGGTGCTGTGGAAGAACGCCTCGATGATCCGGCCACGGTAGGCCAGCACGACGCCCCGGGTTGCCTCGACGGCTTCCCGCGCGCCGGCGGTTTCGGCCCCCGCTCCGCCGTAGACCTGGCTCCGCTGGCTGTCGTAGACGTCGAACGCACGCCCACGACCGGCCGTCTGCATCTGGTAAAGGGCATAGCTGCGTGCGGCAATGGCCTGGGCCTTGAGACACTCCATGTGCCAGCGCCGCGGCAGTTCCTTCCCCACCACGCTCACGAGGTAGCGCTCAATATCCAGGACGTTGACGACGGTGAGTTTTCCCCCGTCCGCGAAGAAGCGCAGGTTCCCGTGATAGTGGCGGATTTCCTCGGCCCGGCCGCCCTGCTTCGGCACGAGCAAGGCAACGGCTCCGCTCTTGCGGGGCACCAGGACCACGCGGCCCGAATCCAAGCTGCGGCCCCCCAGCAGGACCCGGCCCTCGGATGCGGCTATCCCACGGGTCGAGAGCTCCAACCCGGCATCCGCCAGACGGCGGGTCTGGAGGTCATAGACCTGGTACTTGTCGCTGACCGCGACGCGGACGCCGCCCTCCGGGACGTCCAGCCGCACCCGGATCGTCGGCGCGGGCCGCTGGCCCTCGACGCGGACGGCCGGTTCGCGCCCACAGCCCGCCAACGCCGTAGCGGCGACTCCGGCAAGAACCACCGCCGCCAGCCGGCGAGGCATCAAAGCGAACGCCGCGTCCGATGTTCGCTTGGTGCTCTCGATCCTGCCGTTCCTTTCAAGCCCGGCGCCGGTTTCCGCAACGCCCACCGGCCTCCGAGTTCCGAATGAATGCTTTTCCGGGTCCCTGTTTTCCGCCCGCGAAGCTGCCTCGCCCGGAGGGAATCCTGCTTATCTCCCGCCGGTCGCGTCGGGATTCCCGTCGGCGGCCTCCCGGAGATTATTTTTCGCAGCATCCGGCGCGGCGGACCCGGTCCGATACAGGTGCAGCCCGGTGTCCTTGTAGCGCTCGTACTCCGAGAAGATGCAGCCGCAGTACTGCTGCCGGTAAAGGCTTCTCCGCCGGGCCTCTTCGTGGCCCCGCTCCGCGAGGTCGCGCCAGTCGGAGTAGGCGAACGGCACGCCGGTTTCGTGAGCGACCGCCTCGGCGACGCGGCGAACCCGTTCGTGGGCCTGGTGCCGACTGACGAGCAACGTGGTGCTGAATGCCTCGAAGCCCCGCCGGCGGGCCTCCTCGGCGGTGCGTCGCAGGCGCTGGGCGTAGCACTGTCGGCAGCGGTCCTCGCTGCGCCAATCGACACCGTCGAGATATTCGGTCAGCCCGTAGCGGTCGTCGCACAGGACGTTCAGCCGCTCTCTTTCGGCGAGGACCTTTACGGCCTTCAGGCGTCGGCGGAACTCGACGAGCGGATGGATGTTGGGATTATAGAAGAACCCGACGAACCCCCGCCCCTTCAGCTCCTCGAGCGGCCCGAGGAGACATTCCGCGCAACAGACGTGTACGAAAATCGGCGTTCCCAGGGGCCTATTCCCTCAGCGCCAAACCGTAGCGCCGCAGCTTCTGCTTCACCTCGTTCAGGGACGTCTGGCCGAAGTTCTTGGTGCCCAGCAGTTCCGGCTCGCTCTTCTCGGCCAGCTCGCCCAGCGTCGTCACGCCCAGGTGCTGGAACGCCCGACGGCACCGGACCGAGAACTCGACCGAATCGAGGGGGATCTCGGCGTTGGCGGAGGCCGGGGGCTCGGGCTCCGGCACGGGCTGCGGGACGGGCGTCGGCGTCCTGGCCCCCTGCTGCTCGAGTCCGCTCCCGAGGGTGAGCCCCTTCGAGGTCAGCATTTCCTTGATCTCCATCAGGCTGGTCTCGCCGAAGTTCTTGTAGCCCAGCAGGTCCTTGTCCGTGTGCATGATCAGGTCGCCGAGCGTGCGGATGTTCATCTTCTTCAGGCAGTTCCGGCTGCGGACCGAAAGCTCGAAGTCCGTGACCGGGATTTCGAGCACCTGATTGCGGCGGTCCCGGCGGCGCTCCTGTTCCTCGTCGTAGAACATGTCCGTGGCGGCCTGGGCGTCGCGCAGGGCCAGCCGCGCACGGGCGTGGTTGGGCTTCGTCTCCAGGACCTTTTTGTAGCACTCGATAGCGCGGTCGTAGTTCTCGCTGTCGACGTAGCCTCGTTCCTCATACAGCGTGCCGAGGTTCAGCAGCGCCGGCGTGTCGTTCGGCATCAGTTCCAGACACGCCCGGTAGCACTCCATGGCCCTGTCCTCGTCGCCGCGGAGGTCACACAGATAGCCCAGGCGAAACCGGGCCGCACGCAGGCTCGACTGCTGCTCCAGGGCTTTCTCGTAACAGGCCATGGCCTCCTCGTACCGGCCCAGATCTTCGAAGACGCGGCCACGCTCATAGTGGTAGGGCGCGTCCTGCTTGCTTTCGGAAACCCGGTCCAGTTTCGCAAGCGCCTCGGTGGGATTCCCTTGGCGCCTCAGCTCCGCCACGTTTTCCAGCTCGGCCACAGTCATGATCGCACGCTCCTCCACCACTTCGCCGCAGAAATGCTGCCGAAAGGTGGAATTATAACGGTTCGGCCCCGCCGACGCAAGTCCGCCACCCCAGCCGGCGGTTGCAGGGAGCTGCGCGATCTGGTAGAACCCTTTAACGGCACAGCGGAAATCAAGGCTGAGGCCCGGAGGACGGCCGCCCGGGAGCCACTCCCGAGCACACAACCGGAACAGGAGTGAATCATGAAAATCGGACTTCAGACCGTTTGCGCGGCGGATCTCGAGCTGGACGAGGTGGTTGCGCTTGCCGAGAGCAAGGGCCTCGACGGCCTGGAACTGGCCACCGGGTACCTCGGGAAGTTCCGCGGCGAACCGGACGGCCCCGAGTGGCACGTCGACACCCAGAATCTGCTCGCCTCGGCGGAGAAGGCCGCGATGCTGGCCCGCAACGCCGGCGTCGAGATTCTCAGTCTCGCGACCCGGTGCGCTGCCGAGGACAAGGCCACGCTGGAGAGCCTGTGCCGCGCGGCCCAGAGCATCGGCTGCCCCCACGTCCGCGTCGGCCCCGGGCGGTATGATCCCGAGATCAAGTTCTGGGGCTCCATGCAGCGTTCCAAACGGGCCCTGGCCGAGGCTATTGACATCGCCCGGCGGTACGACGTCAAGCCCGTGGTCGAGCTCCACGATCACACGATGGCCGACGGCGTCCTGGCCTGCTACGAACTCATCCACGAGTTCAAGGCGCCCGACGTCGGCATCATCTTCGACGCCGGCAACGCGCGGGTCCACGGCTATCAACCCTGGCCCGAAGCGCTCGACATCCTCCTCGAGTTCGTCACCCACGTGCACGCCAAGGACGTCGAATGGGTCCGCGAGGACGGCAAGTGGACCAGCCGGTTCGCCGGGCCCGGCGAGGGCCTGGTCGAGTGGCCCGAGCTCATCGGGCTCCTGCACGAGCGCGGATTCGACGGGTACCTCGTGATCGAAGATTACCGCGGAGGCTGGTGCCGGAAGAACCCCGACTGGCCCGCAGAACGCAAGGTCACGGAGTGGAAAGGTTTTCTGGATTCCATCCTCGGACAACTCTGAACGGGCACCCGAGTCCCGCACAAGGAAGGCACACGTCATGACTGCACTTGCCGAAAGGCTCTACGAACGGATTCGCGAAATCCGGGCTATCGACATTCACACGCACGTCCGCCAGCGGGCACCCGGCGCCGCCGGCCTCCGGGAGCTGCTCAGTTACCATTATTACACCGAGCTGGCCTATTCGAGCGGGTTTCCGAAGAGCCGCATGGCCGACGACCTGCCCGACAAGGAAGCCGTGCCGGCCCTGGTCGGCGCGCTCGAGAAGTTCAACAACACGGTGCAGTACGGCTGGATGACCGAGCTCGCGAGGGAACTGTTCGACCTCGAAGACCGTCACCTGACGACGGAGAACTGCGGGGCCGTCACTGCAACCGCCTCGGAACGGTTGGCGTCCGACGGGTGGTTCCGGAACGTATTGAGCCGCGCGCGGATCGAGAAGCTGTTCCTGACGAACAGCTTCGACGAGGACCTCGAAGGCTTCGACCGCAGCGTGCTCGTTCCCTGCCTTCGCTGCGACGACCTCGTGTTCAGCCTGGCCGACGCCGGCACGCGGCAGCGGCTAGCCAAGCGGAGCGGCATCAACGTCAGCGACACGCGCACCCTTCGCCAGGCCGTCTCGGCCGTCTTCGAGTAT
>CAZGEE010000165.1:0-4941 GCA_964525035.1 uncultured Anaerolineales bacterium | reverse complement strand
GTACGAGGCGGTGGAAACCGAGTGGTCGGACGGCCGGCGCATCGTGGCCTACGTTCCGCCCCAGCGGCGGGCCGTGGGGCGGAAGCTCGTGGAGACGAGCCGGGAAATCGTCACGTTCTACGAGTCGAAGTTCGGCCGGCTCGATCAGCCGCGCATGAGCATCGTGATCGCCCGGTTGCCGGTATTCCTCGGCGGTGTCGGGCCGCCGGGGATGATGCTCCTGGCCGAGCACTTCATCGGGGAGGGCGAGCCGCCGCTCAGTCTGCTGGCCCACGAACTGTCGCACCAGTGGTGGGGCAACACGGTGCCCATCTCCTTCCGGAAGGGCTACAGCATGTGGCTCAGTGAGGGCTTCGCCACCTACTGCGACGCGCTCTACAACGAGCACGTGCACGGGCGCGATTTCCTGGTAAAACACCTGCAGAAATACGGCCTGTTTTTCTTTGAAGGAGCCACCCAGCTCCCCGGGGCGGTCGAGCCGGTGGCGTCCTGCTTCCCGAACAACCTGCTGTACCGCCAGACCGTCTACGAGAAAGGTGCCCTGGTGCTCCACACCTTGCGGTACGTCCTCGGCGACGAGGCGTTCTTCGCAAGCCTGCGGCGGTATGCCGACGAGTTCAAGGGCAAGCACTCGACGATCGAGGACTTCCGTCGCGTGGCCGAGAGCGCGAGCGGCCGGGAACTGCGGTGGTTCTTCGACGAGTGGCTGCGGCGCGAAGGGTTCCCGCATTACGTCGTTGAGGGTATGGATTCCGAGGGGGACACTTCGGCCTCCTGCACCGCGACCATCCGACAGGAACTCTCCGGCACCGGGGCTCCGTGGCGGACGCCGCTGGACGTGGCCTTCTATGGCCCGGAAGGACAGTCGCGGTTGGTGAAGAAGGCCGCGGTCGACGAGGAGGAAAACCGCGTCAGCGTGCGCCTGCCGTGGCAGCCGGTTCGCGTCGAACTCGACCCGGAGCACTGGGTGTTGCGCCACCCCGGGGTGGACAACGTCTGGCCTCGGCTTGAAAAGGCCGAGGGTCAGTCCCCGGAAGAAGGCGACGCTTCGGATGAGGTGAAGGACCACGCGGAAGAGAACGCCCCGGCCGACGATTAGTCGCCGTCGCCGGCGCGGTGGGGCGATGCTTACAGGGGGGATTGAGATACAGCATCGCGGGCTCGAAGTGCACGGTCCCGCGGGAATCTTTGACGGCCGGAGAGGATGCTTTGGCGAGTTCGGACTCAATCCGGTTGCCGGCGTTTTTTCGGACTGCGGTGGGTGCGTTTGCGGCACTCATGGTCGCCACCCTGCTCATGCCCATGCCCGAGGCCTTCGCCGAAGACGGGGCGGAGGTGAACTGGTTCTACGGCTTCAGCGGCCGGTCGCGCAACGATTGCTGGACGCCGGTGCTTCTGGAAGTGCCTCCCGGCGTCGCCGGCGGGAACTTCGACGGATTCGCGTGGATCGAACCTTCGTCGGGATCCCAGCGGGGTCGGTTCAGGCAACCCGTGGTCCTGACCGCGGCCGAGGAGGGCTCTGAGCGAGTCGGCCGGGCGGACCGGTTCTGGCTGTACGTTCGCCCCGGTCCCGGGACCTTTCGAGGGACCGCGTTCCTGGAGGGAGAGCGTCGGCAGACCCTGTTCGCCCGCGAACCCATGGGCCGAAGCTCCCTCCTGGAGGACGGTCTCGTCGTGCTGGTGGCGGGCCCGAGCCTCGGTGTCGAGGCGATCGTGGAATCCGAGGCCAGGCTCGCCGACGGCACCGAGTACCATCCCTTTCGCGACGATTACGACGTAGCCCGCTGCAGCGTGGCTCGGCTCCCCGACCGGGCGATCGGCTATGACGGCGTGGACGTGCTCGTGCTGGTGAACCCGGTGGTGGGCCGTCGGCTTCGGGACGAACAGTTGGCGGCCGTTTCCGATTTCGTGGAGACCGGCGGGCGCCTGGTGCTGTTCGTCAACCGCCACTGGCAACAGCTCCAGCGGAGTCGACTCGCCGATATTCTCCCGGCCGACCTGGGTCCGCTGGCGCCGCTGACCGACCTCCGCGGGCTGCGCCGCCTGCCCGGACCGGAAGCTCCGCCGATCCCGGGCCGGCTGAGCGCACCGACCATGCGGGTAAAGCCCGGCGGGTCGGTGCTCGTGTCCGCCGGCGGAAAGCCCCTCGTGGCGGAACGACTGGCCGGAACGGGCCGTGTGACCCTTGTCGGGCTCGACGCGAGCAGCCCGGCGTTGCGGCAATGGTCCGGCCTTCCCGGTCTCGTGAGCGGCTTGCTCCGGCTGCAACCGGCGCCGCCTCCGAGAGCGAACCTCCTGGGCTCGGCCGTCTGCGGCGAAGCCCCCCGACGCTACACCCGCCCGCGCGGAGTGTTCGGTTCCGCCGCGTTCTTCTGGGCCGTCCTGCTCCTGACGATTCTCTATATTCTCCTGGTCGGCCCGGTGCTGCACCTGCTGCTGAAGAAACTTCGTCGGCTGGACCTGTCGTGGCCGGCCTACCTGTCCCTGGGTCTGGTTGCGGCCGGGGCCTGCTTCGGCGTCGTCTCGGCGGTCCGAAACCGGGCCGTGGTCACCAGTACGTTCACCGTCGTGGACTATCCCGCGGACGGACGGGCGGCCGTCGGGCGAAGCTGGCACGCGATCCGTTTTCCCAACTCCTCGCTTTACCAGGTGGCTTTGGAAGCCTCGCGAGGCCACCTTGCGCTGGAATCGCCCTCGGAACTGCCCGTGGCCGTCCTCGGCTCCGGCGGGCGCGTCTTCGACTATGCCCCCACCCTGCTGGCCGTCGAGGATCTCCCCGTCAAGAGCAACCAGTTTCGCTATTTCGAGGCCCAGTGGCGTCATGAGGGCACGGCCCCGATGGCCGCCAGGCTCCGGCAAACCCGGACAGGCGCCGCGGGCACGCTGGAGGTCGAGCAGGGCCCGGTGCGGAGGACGGTCGTTGTCGGGCCGAAGCGCGTCGTGGAGCTCGGGAGGCTCGGGTCCGGGCAAACGGTGCGCCTGGGCCGGGGCCGCGCGACGTTCCCGTTGGCGGAATACCTGAGGAAGCTGGCGGAGGAGACGGCGGGGGAAGACTCCCTGGTTCCGTTCGGCGGCATGCCGCGAGCAGGGGCAACCGGAGAGGAGTCCGCGACCGCCTCCCACGCGGAGGTCTTCCGGGAAGTGTGTTTGAGCACATTCTTCGAACGGTATCGGCGATCACCGCTCGAGGCCGAGGACGAGCGCCGTTCCAGGGGCCTGAACCGCAACGCATTGGCGCGACGGCTCGACCTGTCGCACGTGCTGGAGGCCGGCTACGCCGTCGTGATCGGCGAGGCGGAACCGGACGTGCCCGACGGCGTGACCGTGGCCGGGCGCGCGCCGGACGACCTGAAACGGCTGGTCATTTTCCGCCAGGTGGTCCCGCTCGGCGGAGCGGGCGGCGGGCCGTGAACCCGTGACGGCGTCGGAACATTCTTCCCGGCCGGACGGATCGGCCGGGCGAGCAGGGAGAGGCCCATGATCCAGACGATTGCCCTGACGAAGCGCTACGGCCGATTCCTGGCCGTCGACAGCCTCGACCTCTCGGTCGAGGAGGGGGACTGTTACGGGTTTATCGGTCCGAACGGGGCGGGTAAGACGACCACCATTCGCATGCTGGCCACGTTGCTTCAGCCCACGTGGGGCGTCGCCCGCGTCTGTGGACACGTGGTCGGGACCGAGTCGCGGAAGATCCGGCCCCTGATCGGCTTTGTCCCGGACTACTTCGGCACGTACGAGGACATGCTCGTGCAGGAGTACCTGGAGTTCTTCGCGGCCGCCTACGGCATCCGGAACCCGCAGCGGAAGCAGGTGGTCCGCGACGTGCTCGAGCTGACGGACCTGGCGGTCAAGTACGACAGCCCCGTCGAGGGGCTCAGCCGGGGCATGACGCAGCGCCTGGCCATCGCCCGGGTGCTCCTGCACAACCCGAAGGTGCTGTTGCTGGACGAGCCGGCCAGCGGCCTGGACCCCCGCGCCCGGGTGGAGATCCGGGAACTGCTGAAAGAGCTGAAGAAGATGGGCAAGACGGTCCTCATCTCGAGCCACATCCTGTCGGAGTTGGCCGAGTTGTGCAACAAGGTCGGCATCATCGAGCGGGGCAAGCTGGTGGCTCAGGGGCGCGTGGACGAGATCATGCGGAAGGCCCGGCGGCGCACCGTGCTGCGCGTCCGCGTGGCAGGGGGTGCGGAGAAGGCCCGCCAGATGCTGGAGGCGCGAGCCGAGGTGGCCGAGACGCGGGTCGAGGACGGCGTGATCCTGGTGGCGATGGAAGGCCACGTGACGGACTTTTCGATTCTCGCGCGGGCCTTGGTCGAACGGGGCCACAAGCTCCTGCTGTTCGAGGAGGAGCCGATCAGCCTCGAAACCGCGTTCATGTTGCTCACAAAGGGACTGGTGGCATAGCAAGCGAGGCGGTTCGCATGCGGTTGCCGATGGTCAACCCCATCTTCATGCGGGTCATGAGGACCTCCGGGCGCCAGGCGCGGCACGTGTGGGTCCGCGCGATCTACCTGGCGGTGATCCTGATCGCGCTGGTCGTGATCATGCTTTCGAAACTCGGCGGGTACGCCGGCGCGGCCGCGCTGGCGGAGCTGGGCGAGTCGCTGTTCCGCACCGTCAGCCTGGTCCAGCTTTTCCTGA
Organism: uncultured Anaerolineales bacterium; assembly: GCA_964525035.1. Taxonomy (GTDB): domain Bacteria; phylum Planctomycetota; class Phycisphaerae; order FEN-1346; family JAACEH01; genus CAZGEE01. The sequence goes on along the minus strand of CAZGEE010000165.1, from coordinate 300 downwards.
TCCTGTTCCTGTCGCCGGTGTACACCGCGGGGGCGATCAGCCAGGAGCGCGACGCCCGAACGTTCGGCGTCCTGCTCGCCACGCCGCTGAGCAACCTGCAGATCGTGCTGGGCTCGCTCTTTTCGCGCCTGTTCTTCATTCTCGCAGTCCTCTTTTCCACGCTGCCGATCTTCGCGCTGCTCTACTACTTCGGGGGATTCGAGCTCCGCGACGTGCTGCTCAGTTACGGGATCGCGGCCAGCAGCGCGATGCTGACCGGGGCGCTCGCCATCGCCGTGAGCATCGTGTACACGGGGGCCC
>CAZGEE010000164.1:2245-4951 GCA_964525035.1 uncultured Anaerolineales bacterium | reverse complement strand
GCGCAGCAGGTCGGTGCAGACGGCCTTGCTGGTCATGATCGACCGCGGGAAGAGGGGATCGCCGGCCTCGGGATCGATGCCCGGGCAGGCTTTGGGCGAGGCCATGATCGCGTAGACCCCGGCGTCACTCGCGGCCCGGAACGGCGCGCCGCTGAGGCGGTGCCACTCGGCGCGCGACTGGGGGTTCACGGAGGTGGTCAGGTGCGAGTCCAGGTCGTCGGTTCCGCCGCCGGGGAGGTGCTTGGCCGTCGCCGCCATCCCGTGGTCCTGCATTCCGCGGATGAGCTGCACGGCCAGGCGCGAGACGGTTTCGGGATCGCTCCCGAGGCAGCGGATGTGGCTCAGGTTGTTCGGATCCAGGCTCAGGTCGACCACGGGGCCGAACGCCCAGTTGTACCCCGCGGCGGTGCCCTCGACGGCGATGGCCTCGCCCATCCGGTAGGCCAACTCCTCGTCCCGGCAGGCGCCGAGGGCGAGCTGGCCGGCGAACTGCGTTCCGCCGCGGACGCGCTGACCGATGCCCCGTTCCAGGTCGCCGGAGACCAGCAGCGGAATCTTCGACGCCGCGTGGGCGTCGGCGATCATGGCCCGCGTGGCTTCCGCGTCGCCGCCGAAGGCGTGGCATCCGCCCACGCCGAGGGCCTCGACGAACGGCCCGGCTCCACCGTACGACTCGACGCTGTTCGGCGTCAGCCGCGGGATCATGATCTGTCCGAGTTTCTCACGCGTCGAAAGGTCGGCAAGGGTCTCGTCGACCCACCGGGCGTCGGCTTTGCTGAGTTTCATGGCGATCTCCAGGGACCAGCGTCGGTGTTGCCTGCGTGGGATCACCGACGCGCTTCCGGGCGCTCGTCGGAGAAGATTCAACGCTACGGGAGCCGGTTCTTGCGCCTACTTCTCGACCCGCTCGCGCGTGACCTCCATCTCCGGGGCGGCGAGGACGATGTAGTCGAGGTTGAGCCCGCTGCCGCTGACGTTCTCGACGCGGATCGTGTGCGCGCCAGCAGTCAGGTGAACGAGGAACGGCCGATCGTCGAGCAAGGGCCACTCGAGCCGCCACATCCGCCAGTTGTCGGCCCCGTTCGACCAGCCGCCCGTCCCGTTCATCTCGATCGCCTGGAAGGCCTCGTGAGGAAACTCGCCGTCGACCCGGAGCGAGCGCGTCGTCGGCCCGCCCTCGCGGCAGTACTTCATCACCACCTGGTACCAGCCGTCGTGCTCGACCGCGATCTCGTAGTCGATCCAGTGGCCGGGGTCGTTCCAGCCGCTGAAGGCCTCGCCGTAGGTGGCGGTCTTCCTGTCCGTGACGTTGACCTCCCCGCCGTCCTGGGCCTTGATGTCCTCGGCCTGGACGAGGGCGAAGTAATCGGCCGGCACCGCGTCGGTTTTCGCCGCCTCCACCTGGGCCTCGGCCGCGTTCTCGGCCTCGCGCCGCCCGCGGGCCTCCTCGCGGAGCATGGCCTCGACCTTCTTCTTTCGCTGCGCGGCCTCGTAGGCGGCCACGGTCGGCCGCTCCCCGCGGGTCAGTTCCACCTTGCTCCGGCGGTCGATGGCGAACGAGAACGCGCCGCCGGACCCGGTCAAAGGTTCGCCGGCGGACGTCCGCTTCCCGGCCGCGTCCACGGCGTGCACCGCTTCCGGAACGGCCATCCCGGCCAGCGTGACCTCGGTCGCGGCCGAGCCCTGGTTCGCTACCTCCACGAGGCCGTCGGTCACGGTGCGGCACGCCAGCAGCGTCGGCTCCGTCGACTCGACGCGCACGGACGGGCCTTCCGTCTTCGAGCCCCCGGCCACGTAGAACCCGGTCAGGGCCTCGCCGTCGGTCCGCACGAAGGCCACGCGGGCGTCGGTGGTCCAGTCGCCGAGCCTTACTGCCGAGCCGGTGAAGTTGACGAGCAGGGCCTCGCGGCCGCCGCCGGCCAGTTCGGCCACCAGGCCGTAGCCGTCCTTACCGTCGCCGATTTTCTGGAGCGACGCGAGAGTCGGCTCCCCCGGCTCCGCCTCCTCGGGTCGCTGCCCGGGCTCGATCGCCTTGGCGACCACGTCCATCGCGGCGGCGTAGACCGTGTCGTCGGTCTTGCGGCGGATCATGGCGGTGGGCAGTTCGTGGGCGCCCTTGGGCGTGGTGCCGAAGATGACCTCGCTGCCGGGCTCGCCCAGGGCGTGCATCTCGACGCGGCCGCGCGGCACCCGCCAGGTGCAGTTCCAGTCGTCGTCGACCTGCGCCGCAACCGGGTCCTCGAAGTACGCATAGCCGTCCTTCTCCTCGGGATAGTCGGCCCAGGGCTCGGTGGCCACGGACTGTTCCATCTTGCCATGGCAATGGTAGGGCAGGTCGAAGGTGAACGGCAGGTTGCTGCGCACGAGGTACACGTCGTAGAGGCGCGGCCCGGACTGCAGCAGCGTGCGGTCGAGCCCCGTGGCCGGGATGGCCGAGTCGCACGTGGCGCGGATCAGGGCCAGATCGCCCAGCGAGCCGTAGGCCTGGAGCTCGCCGCCGGTCATGATCTGGCTGAGCTCGTTGGCCTGGACCGTGTTGTGAGCCAGGGTGTGGCGATAGTAGCGCTGGTAGATGTCGGTCGAGTACCACGCGCTGCCGGCGTCGGCGAACAGTTCCTGCCCGAGGGCGTAGAAGTTGACGTTGAGCTTGTCCGGGTGGCCGTGGCTGCGCTTGGGCCCGTAGTCGATGAGCAGGTAGGTGCTGTC
>CAZGEE010000164.1:0-2235 GCA_964525035.1 uncultured Anaerolineales bacterium | reverse complement strand
GGCCCCGGTGCGGCAGATGGCGAAGCCCACGCCGGGGAACAGGATCGAGGGGACCTCGGGCAGCTCGGCCGCCTCGACCGGGGCGAAGTCGCACGCCGGCAGGAACAGGTTGTACTTGGTCTCGAGGCTCGGGTCGACCTTGCGCAGGATGGCGTTGTAGGTCTTGTCGCCGTAGCGTCGCCTGGCGTACTGGTACAGGTGCGAGTCGCGGTTGAACAGGCTGGCTCCGCCCGAATCGTGGATCGCCGGCGAGTTCTCGCCGCCGGGGTAGCAGTACCAGATGGGCGAGTCGAACACCAGCTTGAGCCGCCCGTCGTGGTAGCCGTACACGTCGATGCCGTCGTGCCAGAGGGTCTGGGCCATCACCAGCAGGCCGCGCATGGCCATGAACTGGTAGCCGATGGCTCCCTCGGCCCACATGCCGTCGTCGTCGATGGCGTTGTCGATGTAGAAGTAGATGCCCCCGCTGATGTTGTCCTTGTCGCGATTCTTCCCGTAGAGGGTCATCTCGTAGAGCTCGCGGTCGCCGCAGGCGCGTGACGCGACCATCGCCGCAGCGCACATGATCGCCGACCAGTTCGTCGGGGCCCTCAGCGATCCGGACGACCCGTGCACGATGAACTCGGCGCATGGCATGATGAAATGGTCCTCGATTCTTTTCCGTTCCTCGTCGCTCATCGAGGAGCTGTTGTGGATCAGGTCGTAGCCCCACGCCGAGGGGATGAGCCAGATGGCGTCGTTCAGCCGCTGCCAGCTCCACTTCGACTTGTCGTGTGTGAACTTCGGGTGCTGGTGCACCGGCCAACCCTCGTACCGCTCGGCCAGTTCCAGCAGCAGCCGCTTGGCCTCGGCCGCGTAGTCCTCGTTCCCCGAGAGGGCGTAGCCGATTCCCAGGTTCCCGATCGTCAGGGCCACGCGGTTGTGCTGCGCCTCGAGCTCGGGCGTGTTGCCCATGTCCGGCTTGTCGGGCACCGAGATCCGGTCCTCGACGGCCTTCTCGCAGAACGCGACGATTCGCTCGTAAGCGTCGCGGGCGGCGTCGTACGTCTCGATCTGTCGCTTGATGTTCTCGATCTCGGCCTGATCCCAGATGGTCAGGGGATGCTCGGTGGCCTTGCGCGGCTCGCCGATCAGCTCCGGTGCCGCCTGGGGGTCCAGGTTCGGGGTCTGCATGAAGTAAGTCGGCAGGTCCGCCGGGAACGTGCCCGGCACCTGGTACAGGGCGTCCAGGTCCTCCGCCACGAGTACCTTCACGCTGTTGATGCCGCCCAGCTTCCGGTCCTGGTCGGTCTCCGGGTCCTCGGGCGGATACTTCGAGTGGACCTTCACGATGACCTTGTTTCCCTTGGCCTTGTAGGGGAACAGTTGCGGGGCCTCCTCGGACCGCGTCAGCGTGAACGACTTCGGCTCGTGGCCCGGCACCTCGATGGTGATGTCCCTGGCCTGGGCGAAGGTGTCCTTGTAGTCGCCCTGGAGGATGCCCACCTGCGTGATCGTCAGCGGCACCGGCAGGGTGATCGTGATCTCGGCGGAGGCGATGTCGTGGATGATCGGCCCGACCGGCCGACCCTCGGTGAGCATCTCCGCGGGCTTGTGCCAGCGGGTGTTCAGCGGCTTCGGGTGGTCGCACGTCACGTGAATGGCCGCGCCGAGCTTGCCCAGGGCGGCGTTGTCGTCGGCCCGCGCGGGCCCGGCCGTTGCGGCCAGCGCGACTACGGCAACCAGGCTCATCCGTACAGTCCAGGCAAAGCAGCGCATCGTTCGGTCTCCTGTCATTGAGGGCATTCGTCCCGCCTTTATCCCGTTCCCGCGGCGGCGCAGCTTCTCACTATAAGGCCAGGCTCCCCCCGGACGCAAGGCGATTGCGCCCGTTCCCTTGGAGCATACCGTAGCGGTGCGAAAACCGCTTGGCGTTTTCCAAGAGCGCTGCAAGCCCGTGGGCACGCCTTGGAAAGCAGTACCGGGCCGACGAAATCCGTTCTGAAACCTCTTTGCAAACGCGCGGTCGGCCCGGTAGCATCGTCGGGCGCCGTGCCCACGAGCGCGGCGGCGCCTTGCGACCGGCGGGCCCGGGCGCCGCACAAGAGGGCCCACGGAAAGAAAGAGAGGATCGGATGAAGATCGGTTACGTCGGACTTGACAGCTCCCACGCGGATCACTTCACGAAGATGGTCAACGTGGACCGGCCCGAGGGGTTGCCCGAAGGAACGTTTACGCACATCTGGGGCAAGGATC
>CAZGEE010000163.1:0-4957 GCA_964525035.1 uncultured Anaerolineales bacterium | reverse complement strand
CGGCGTGCCGGGGCGGATGCCCTGTAGGCGAAGGGGGTCGAAGGCCGATAGAACTCCCGGCGCAGGATGGAGCTTTTCCGGTTGACCGGAGGACGACGTCCGTTATGATGAGGCCTCCGGCTGAGGATAGGGAGACAGGGCGCAATGGCTGACCGCCAAGGCACAACGAGCAGAGATGGGCTCGGCCTTCCGCGGGCGGCCGTGCGCCGTCATATCGTCGTCATACCCCACCGCTCCGGGGCATGAGACGCACACAGGAACACGAAAAGCCCCGGGGCCGAGTGGATCGCTCCGGGGTTTTTTCTTGGATTGCCGGTCCCTTACCGAGGCGGCCCGAGTGGCCGAGGCACCCATGAGGCGTGTATTGACGTACGACACCACCCTTCGCGACGGCGCGCAGACCGAAGGGATTTCTTTCAGCCTGGAGGACAAGCTCCAGATTGCCCGGCGGCTGGACTACCTGGGGATCCATTACGTCGAAGGGGGATTCCCGGCTTCGAACGCAAAGGATGCAGCCTTCTTCCGCGCGCTGCAGGAGAGGCCGCTGAAGCAGGCACGGGTCGCGGCCTTCGGGATGACACGACGAGCCCGCTCGTCCGCGCGAGAAGACCCCGGTCTGCAGGCCCTGCTGGCGTCCGAGGCTCCGGCCTGTACACTGGTCGGCAAGGCCTGGGATTTTCACGTAGCCGAGGCTCTCCAGGTCGACACGGAGGAAAATCTCACAATGATCGCCGAGTCGGTCTCGTACCTCAAGGAACACGGCCGGGAGGTGATCTTCGACGCCGAACACTTCTTCGACGGCTACGTTTCCAACCGGGACTACGCGATGCGGTGCCTGCGGGCAGCGGCCGACGCGGGGGCGGATTGGCTGGTGCTCTGCGACTCCAACGGCGGGGCCCTTCCCCGAGACGTCGCGTCGGCGACGCGCGCCGTGGCCGAGGAATTCCGCGGCACGCCACTGGGGATCCACTGCCATAACGACAGCGGCGTCGCGATCGCGGCCAGCCTGGCGGCGGTCGAGGCCGGCTGCACCCAGGTTCAGGGAACCATCAACGGGCTCGGCGAACGATGCGGGAACGCCGACCTATGCGCCTGCATCGCGAACCTGCAGTTGAAATTGGGCCTCGAAGTGCTGCCCGAGGCCAACATGCAACGTCTGACCGAGGTCTCCCGTTTCGTCTACGAGGCGCTGAACATGAACCTGGTCGCCAACCAGCCGTACGTCGGCACGAGCGCGTTTGCACACAAAGGCGGCATGCACGCCTCGGCCGTGGCCCGCGACACGCGCTGCTACGAGCACGTCGACCCCGAACGGGTGGGCAACACGCGGAAGGTCCTCATCAGCGAGCTGGCCGGCGCGAGCAACGTGGTGGCCAAGGCTCGGAAGTTCAACGTTCAGGATGACAAGGCCCTGATGAACCGGCTTCGGGAGAAAGTCCAGAAGCAGGAAAACGAGGGGTACCAGTACGAAGTGGCGGAAGCTTCGTTCGAGATGATGTTGCGCCGTGAGATCGGCCAGACCGAGGAGTTCTTCCGGCTCGACAACTACCACGTCAATATCACCCGGGGAAAGGATCGGGAACCGGTGACCGAGGGTACGGTCAAAGTGCGGATCGGCGAGGAGACCGAGCACCACGTGGCCGAGGGCGACGGCCCTGTCAACGCACTGGACGCCGCGTTGCGGAAAGCCCTGTTGCCCTACTTCCCGAACCTGGCGGACATGAGCCTCACGGACTACAAGGTGCGCGTGATCAACTCGCAGGCGGCGACGGCGGCGAAGGTCCGCGTGATCATCCAGTCGAAGGACAGGGACGAGCACTGGGGAACCGTCGGCGTCTCGGAGAACATCATCGAGGCATCGTGGCAGGCCCTGATGGACTCGATCGAATACAAGCTGCTGAAGGACAAGGAGGCGACCGGCCCGGGCGCCGCATAGGCCGGCCCCCTCCTGCCGAATGGAAGGAAGCGACCGAGCGATGAGCGAACCCCGGACGCGGCTCACTGCCGACCCCGAGCTGGCCCCGCAGTACGACCCCGCGGAATACGAACGCCGCGTATACGCCTTCTGGGAAGAGCGGAACTGTTTTCACGCGACGCCCGGCGAGGGTTCGCCGTACACCATCGTCATCCCTCCGCCGAACGTCACCGGCGCGCTCCACATGGGCCACGGCCTGGACAACACGCTGCAGGACGTGCTCATCCGTTGGCGCCGCATGCAGGGCTATCGGACGCTCTGGATGCCCGGCACGGATCATGCCGGCATCGCCACCCAGACGGTCGTGGAAAAGCGCATCCTGGACGAGGAGGGCAAGAACCGCCACGAGATCGGCCGCGACGAACTCGTCCGCCGCATCTGGCAATGGAAGGACGAATACGAGAACCGCATCCTGGGCCAGCTTAAGGCCATGGGCTGCTCCTGCGACTGGGAGCGGACCCGGTTCACCCTCGACGACGTGTGCGCGCGGGCGGTCCGACACACCTTTTTCCGCCTGTTCCGGGACGGACTGATCTATCGCGGCAAGCGACTGGTGAACTGGGACCCGGCCACGGAAACCACCCTGGCCGACGACGAGGTGGAGTACGAAACCGTCCAGGGGCATTTCTGGCACATCCGGTATCCCCTGGCGGACGGCTCCGGGCATCTCGTCATCGCCACGACGAGGCCGGAGACGATGCTCGGGGACACCGCGGTGGCGGTGAACCCGGCCGATCCGCGGTACAGCCACCTGGCGGGCCGCACCGTGACGCTTCCGCTGCTCGAGCGGCAGATTCCGATCATCGCAGACGACTACGTGGACCGCGAAACCGGGACCGGATGCCTGAAGGTAACTCCCGCTCACGACCCCAACGATTGGGCCATCGGCCGGCGACACGACCTCGAGATGATCAACATCCTCAACCCGAACGGCACGATCAACGAGAACGGAGGGCCGTACCAGGGGCTCGACCGTTTCGAGGCCCGCAACCGCGTGGTCGCCGACCTCGAAGCCCGGGGACTGGTCGAGAAGGTCGAGGAGTACTCCCACGAAGTGGGTCACAGCTACCGCAGCCACGTTCCGATCGAGCCGTACCTGTCGGATCAGTGGTACGTAGCCGTCAAGGATCGGGAGCGGGACCTCGCGGCGGCGGCCCTCGAGGCCGTCGAGAGCGGGCGGGTGCGCTTCCACCCGGAGCGGTATACCCAGACCTACCTTGCGTGGATCGAGAATCTGCGCGACTGGCCGATCAGCCGGCAGCTCTGGTGGGGTCACCGCATCCCGATCTGGTACGCCCCAAGCAAAATCCCGGACGAGCAAATGGCGTCGGCCTTCGGCGACCGCGACGACGTCGCCTACCGGAGGGACGAAGAAAGCGGCACGTGGTGCGTGTGCCTTCGCGAAGGGGTGCTCACCGGCGACGAACTCGGGACCGGGAGTCGCCTTGAGCGCGATCCCGATGTTCTCGACACGTGGTTCTCGAGTGCCTTGTGGCCGCACTCGACACTCGGCTGGCCGGAAGAGACGCCCGAGCTCAAGTACTTCTACCCGACCGACACGCTGGTCACCGCGCGGGAGATCATCGCCCTGTGGGTCTCGCGCATGGTGATGCTCGGCCTGTACAACGTCGGGGACATTCCGTTCAAAGACGTGTTCATCCACGCGGTGATCCTCGACGGCAAGGGCCAACGGATGAGCAAGTCGAAGGGGAACGGCATCGACCCGGTCGACGTGATCGAATCCTACGGGGCCGACGCCCTGCGGTTTACCCTGGCGCAGATGACCACCGAAAGCCAGGACATTCGCATGCCGGTCGAGACCGACGCCGAGGGTCGGCTCACCAGCAGCAAGTTCGAGATCGGCCGGAACTTCTGCAATAAGCTCTGGAACGCCGGCCGGTTCGTCTGCATGAGCCTGGAGGACCCGGCTTCCGACCCGTTCGACGCCACGAAGTGCGAAATGGAGGACCGCTGGATTCTCTCACGCCTCAACGGCGCGGTCCGCGAGGCGACGGAACAACTCGAAGCCTTCCGCTTCCACGATTGCGTGGAGACCGTGTACGCGTTTTTCTGGAACGACTTCTGCGACTGGTACCTCGAGATCACCAAGCCGCGGATGCGGGACGCCGCCACGCGAGCCGTTCCGCAACGGATCCTGGCCTACGGTCTGGACCGATTACTTCGACTCGCTCACCCGTTTGTGCCGCACATTACGGAGGTGCTCTGGCAGAAGCTTAGCGAACTGGTGCCTGATCGGACGCTCGGCACCAGCGCGCCGGCCCCCGGCGCCGAGGCCTGCATGCTCGCCGCCTGGCCCGAGCCCGTCGCGGACTTCGAAGCGCCCGAGATCGAGGCGGACTTCCCGCTGGTCCAGGCCACGGTGCGGGCGATCCGGAACATCCGGTCGCGGCTGAGCATTCCGCCCCGCCGGTCGCTGGACGCGGTCATCCGGGCGTCGGACGAGATCATCGCCCGGATTCGCACAGCGTCCGAGACCATCCGCCACCTTGCCACGGTGGACCGACTGACCGCCGCTCCCGCTGCGGACCGGCCGCGGGCTTCGGCCACCGAAGTGGTGGAATCCGTTCAGGTATTCGTTCCGCTCGAAGGCGTGGTGGACCTGGACGCCGAGCGACAGCGCCTCCGCAAGCGCATCGCGGAGCAGGAGCAGTTCAAGGCCAACTCGGAGAAAAAGCTCGCAAACGAGAAGTTCGTCACTCGCGCCAAGCCGGAAGTCGTCCAGGCGGAGCGAGAACGCCTGCAACAGGTCGAGGCGGAGCTGGCGGCGCTGCGGACCAACCTGGGCGAACTCGAGTAAGGGCCGGCCTTCGCCTCGGGGCCATGCTCAAGGGCACTACTCAAGCGCACCGCACCATGCCCCTGTGTCGAGCACGCTCGCCGGAGGTGAAACCCGCGGCGGGAGTCGGCCCGTCACGACCCGGTGGCAAAGTCGAGTTCGTACTTTTTCATCTTCTTGTAGAG
>CAZGEE010000162.1:0-4971 GCA_964525035.1 uncultured Anaerolineales bacterium | reverse complement strand
AGGGCGGCCTCATTGCCGGGGCGAACATGCAGCACGCCCGACGGCTTGGCCAGGCTGCACGCGATTTTTGCGACCACCCGGTTCCGCGCGGCCCCGATCGAAACGCGCAGGCCCGTAGCCCGGTGAATGTCCTCTCGAATCGTGCAGGAGGCCCGGAGAAGCCAGGAGGGGGTGTCCTTCGCAGGAGTGTGAGCCGTCAGGCGGCCCGGGACGCAGCGATATCGGCGGGCGCATCCCGAAAGGTCCAGGAAAGCCTCGTCGAGGGAGACCATCTCCGTCAGGGGCGTGTGCCGCAGGCAAACCTCCCTCATTGCGCGGGAGAGTTCGGCGTAGTAAGCGAAGTCGCCGCGGAGAAATGTTGCATGGGGACAGAGCCGCACCGCGCGGGAGATGGGCATGGCCGTCCGGACGCCGAGTGCGCGCGCCTCGTAGGAGGCTGAAGCCACGACGGAACGGTCGGTGGTGCGACCGCCGACGATCACGGGGCGCCCGCGGAGCTCCGGCCGGCGAACCTGCTCGGCTTGTGGGAAAAACGCGTCGATGTCGACGAGCAGAACAGCGGGCATAGGAAGGCCCCCTTTCGCATTCGGGTTTGCCGACACAGGCACCGACGGCGCCTGCGCGGCACGGCCGGCGCGGCGGCTTATCCGGGGGCCTCGCGTCACCTGATCGGTGCAGCCATAAACTACTCGGGAAGCTCGGTTTCCGGGCTGACTCGGTGAGCTCAATACTTCCGGAGCACGCCGATGACGACGCCCTGGATTCGGCAATCGGGCACGATGATCGGCTCCATCTGCTCGTTGGCGGGCTGGAGCCGAATGTGACCGCCTTCCTTGTAGAATTTCTTCAGAGTGGCCTCGCCGTCCGGAAGAATGGCCACGACGGTTTCCCCGTTCTGAGCGGTTTCCCGCCGCTCGATGACAACGTAGTCGCCGTTGTAAATTCCCTCGTCCTTCATGGAATCGCCGCGGACGCGCAGAACGTAGGGGCCGGACTTGAGACTGAACATGGACGAGATGTCGATGGCGTCGGGCGTTTCGAGTGCCTCGATCGGCTGTCCGGCGGCGATGAGTCCTGAGAGGGGAAGCGTGGTCGCCTCCTCGGGGTCTTGGGCGAGTTCGGGGGCGAGTTCGACGGACCGCGACTTGTGATAGGAGCGAACGACGGCCCCCTTGCGCTCCAGGGCTTTCAGGTGTTCGTAGATGGTCACCTTGGTGACGCCGAACTCGGCGGCGATTTCCTGGAGGGTGGGGGAGTAGCCGTGGTCGCGATTGTAGTCGCGGACGAACTCGACGATTCGGAGTTGTTTTGGAGTCAGTCTCATTCAAAGCCCCCCTGAGCATTGGGCCATTGGTCAGGCGACGGATTCCCACAAGGGCATCTGGCCGTGACTTCGGCGCGAGGCTCGTTTCTTTTTCAAGCGCCGGGGCAAGCGGCTGCCTGATTCAGGGCGCGGTGGCGCAGAAGAATTCGTTGCGGTGTCGGGGTGACAGAACAGCGACAGGCGTGGCGCGTCGGTCAGGGTGAACGGGCGTCGCTGGACTCGGTGAGGTCGAGGAGCGTCAGGGGCCGCGTCATGCGCGGCAGCGGGGGCGGACTGGTCTTCGACGACCGGTCGCGTCTGTGTCTGTGCGGCCTGGGTGACCTGTGTTCCGAGGGCGTTTAGGCCGGTGCGGACGGCGGCCTCGACGGTCGGCCAGAGCGCCAGGCGGCGATGTCGGATCGACAGGTGCCCGCGGGCGTCGTAGGCAGCGGACGCCTGAAGCAGGCGATTCGCGACCTCGATGGCGCGGTACGTCCGCGCGAGTGAGCGGGCCGAGGCGGAAGACATATGCCGTGTCCGGCCGTGCAGACGGGCCCAGGCGTCGGTGGCCAGGGGAACCGCTTCGCCCGCGCGGCGGAGACGGTCGTAGTTGGCGAGCAACTCGCTCCGGAGGCTCGCGGGAGCGTTGGAGGAGGCGGGGAGGAGGACCCGGCGGCCGCGGGCAGCACGGGCGAGGAGCCAGTAGGCCGTGGCGAGCGGAACGAGGGCCAGCATCGCAACGGCCACGGAACGTCCGCTGATCGCGGCCAGGGTGAACAGGTCAGGGTAATGGATAGCACTCATGGGTTCGACCCCCCGGCGCCGCTGCGATCCTCCGTCGAGCGGCCCCGTGAAGTGGATTTCGGGCCCGGGACAGGCCCCGAGTGCGCGGCTCCGCCGCGCGGGTTCCTACATCCATCATGCATGGTATCCTTGCGCGGATGGCCGGAGCTTTCGGCTCGGCCGATCCGTGAGTGAGTGGTCGAGGAGATGGGCCACGGGAAAGGGCACGGGTACTTTCCCGCGACGCGCCGCCGCCGACCTGTCCTAGGTCGGGAAGCGGGCTTTGGCATCTCCTCGGTCGCCGATTTCCGAACTCTTTTCCGGGGTGCATTGCCTTGAGCCTTGCGATACGCTCCAAGCGGCGAACCTGTGTCAGAAAGACCAAACAAGAGCCGAACTTCCTAAGTCAGAATACCCGAACAAAGGGCAAACGTCAAGGGGAGTTTCGGCAAATTTTCGGTATCGTCTTAAGAAAATTTCCCGGCCCCAAGCCGTCCCACATGTAGGGCCTAAAACCCTGTGATTGGCCCATATACTGGGTGTCGGCCACTACACGCCCGGCCCTTGACGAAATCCGTTTTCGTTTTTAGGCCACCGGCCCGCGGACTCGGGAAGCTGTCGCCATGTGTCCCCCTGGTGAGAGCACACGACGTCAGGGAATCGAGGCTTGGTCTGGGGCTATGCCCTTGGGTGGATCGTCCTGCTCGACGGCGTCAAGGTGCTGACCTATCGCCATCTCGGCAAGGTGACGCGGGCGGCCGGTGCTGCAAAGGCCTGATCGTCGCTATCCCGACAGGAGCGGAGCCGTTCCACGCGGTTGCGATTCTCGGAATCAGGTCTGAGCCGGGTCCTCGCCATCAGGAGGAGATATCTCGGAGGTGAGGGGAACTTCGCGCGGACGCATTCGGAGGGCTGGGACCAGTGCCAGCAGTCCACCGCCCACGACGGCCGTGAACAGCGTGGTCATCCCCGCGCTTTCGATCAGCCAGGCGGCCGCAAGCGGCAGCACGGCGAGCGGGGTGGTCAGGGCATTGAGGAAGGCCATGTACGAGGGCCGTCGGTGCGGTGGGGCGTTCGTCACGAGGAAGCGGCGCCCGCCGATCATGTTTGCCCGGATGGCCAGGCCCATTGTGGCCAGGGCGAACAGGTAGACCGCCAGGGGCAGGTTCAGCACGAAGCCGCCCGTTCCCGGGATGGGCACCTCGAAGCCGGTCGGAAGGTGCGGGGCCAGCAAGGCGAGGGACGGGGCGGCAATGAAGCACAGACCTGCGGCCACGAGGGTGGCACGGGAACCTTTCCAGTCCGCCAACTTCCCCCACAGCACGCTGCCGAGAATTCCGGCCAGTTGGAGGCTCGCGAGCATGATTCCGCCGAGGAGTTCGATCCCGCCGGGCCCGCTGTACCGGGCCAGTTCCTGCTTTCCGAACGGGATGAAGAACGCGAAGCCGAGGTAGTTGATCCGGAATGCCACGCGAATGACGAAATAGCTCCGGTAGTTCGCGTCAGTCCGGAGCCATTGGAACCCGCGGCGCAGCGACTCACGGAGCGTGGTCCGGGTGCGGGCTCGCGGGCCGGGTTCCTCGCGGCACATGCTCCAGGTGCTCATGTCCACGGCGACCAGGACGGCCCCCAGACCGGCCAGCAGGAGGTAGTTGGTGGGGAAGGGGATGCGTCCGAGGATCGGCTGGACCACGAGCAGCCCGCACAGGACGCCCAGTCCGCCGCCGAGGAACAGCCGCGTGCCGAGGAACGCGCCGAGCCGGTGGGCGGGAATGAGCCGGCCCATCATGTCGCTGAAGACCATGATGCTCGCCCCCGTGAGCATGCACGTGACGAAGTAGACTCCGAAGAAGAGGGCCAGCGTGGAAGGCCCGGTGTGGCGAACCATCAGCCACATGGCTCCGAACAGGGCGACGTAGGCCGCGGTACGGATGATGGCCAGGGCGATGAACGCAGGGCGGCGACGGGGAAGGTGCTCGACGAAGTTGCTGGCGAGCAGTTGCGGGCCCAGCGCGCCGACCTTGTTCAGGACCGGCACCATGGCAATGAGCCAGGGGTTGTCGGTCAGGATGGAAACCAGGCCGATGACGATGATTTCCGGCTGGAGCATGTTCCGGGCGAGTCCCGCGAAGCAGCCCGCGAGAACGCCGAGGACGTGGTTGCGGCGGGTGTGCCCGGCGTTTGGGCCCAGGGCGCGAAGATGCTCCGTGGCGGTTGCCTTGGGTTCTTCCGACATGGGTAACGGGTTTCCCGTGGAGCAGCGCGAATCCGAAGACCGCGGCGGGCACCGGCCGCGGCAAAATAAAGCGAGCCCGACCGCACGGCCGAGCCGTAAAGAGCCTCAAGAGGCCAGCCTACTGTCCCGGGGGGGATTGTCAAGCCTTGCTCAGCCGGGGCGGGTCGGGCAGGCCAAGCCTGGAAAGGGGGAACGAAAAGATCCTCGGGTTCGTTTATGATTGCGAATGGAAAAGGTGCGTTGGCGGCAGAAAGCCGTTCGGGAGGTAAAGCATTGCGGACGATGGTGATTGTGTTGGTGTGTCTAACCGCGGCGTACGTTATCACTGCGGGCAGGGGAGGGTCCACGTGCCCATTTTCCGAAGGACAGGGAGACCGGGGCGCGGCTTTGTGTCCGCAGAGAGAGAACTCGTGCACGGTCGAGCGTTTCGACAACGCGAAAGGACAAGAGATGAGCGATGCGAAAGAGCCGGACTCCGCCTGCGGTGAAGGCCGGCCGATCGAGAGGAACGATGCCCAGTGGCGCGAAACGCTGACGCGGGAGCAGTACAAGGTGCTGCGGCGGAAGGGGACCGAGCGGCCTTTCACCGGCCGGTATTGGGACACGAAGAGCCCGGGGACGTACCGCTGCGCCGGGTGTGGCCAGCCGC
>CAZGEE010000161.1:0-5021 GCA_964525035.1 uncultured Anaerolineales bacterium | reverse complement strand
GCGTCGCGTGTCGTCGGCAGGCTGCGCGAGCAATCGAGGTCCTGCGCCGGGTGCCGGGGCTGGAGGCCATCGAGCTGGTGGAGACGGCTCCTCAGATCGGCGTCCGCGAGGGCCGGCGCATTCGAGGGAAGTATTATCTCGAGCTGGACGACCTCAGGGCCGGGCGCGAGTTCGAGGACGCGGTCGCGTGCTGCACCTTCGTCGTGGACATCCACGACCCGGACCCGAAGGCCGGGGAGGAAGGCCCGCGGGAGATCCGCACGCGGCCTTACGAGATCCCGTACCGGTGTCTCGTCCCGGAGGGTCCACGGGGACTGCTCACCGCCGGGCGCTGCATCTCGGGCAGCCACGAGGCCCACGGTTCGTACCGGCAGACGGGCACCGCCATGGCGCTCGGCCAGGCGGCGGGGCTCGCGGCCGCACGGGCGGTCCATGACGGCGTAGATCCGGAGGCCGTTCCGGGAAGGGAGTTGCGCAGCACCCTGGCCGAGCGCGGCGCGACGTTCCTCGACAGCGGCGACGTCAGGATCGCCGTCCCGGAATGAGACTTGGGACGAAAAGCCTCAATTCCCGAGGCGTACGCCTTCAGCCGACGTCCAGCGCGGCTGGGAGCCGGCGCAAACCGCCCAAGATAGCGTAGAGTATCCCTAATACAATTATTATATCCTGGAGGGGTTCCCGGGCAAAGTTTTTTTCGATTTCCGGGCCGTACGGGGCTCCGTTCCACTTGCCCGGAGACGAAATCCGGTATATTTTGTTTTACGAGCGGTCCGGACGTTTCACTTCTGCGGGTTGCGCGCCAGGGTTAGGAGAGGGCTGTGGCCGCAACAGATCCGCTCTTACCAGAGTCGGGGCGTCCTCAAGCCTCTGACTTCGTAAGCCCAAAGACCTACGATGCGGGTAATTGTGCTGCTTAAATGAGCAGCACTGCAGATTCGCGCATCGCGCTGGTCACGGCAACTCATCGGGAACAGCCGGTCTCGTGGTAAGGGCTTTGATCGTTTTCTTCGTTCGTGCGAAACTCGAACCGGCCGAATCTGGAGGTTTGGCATTGAAATGGGCAGTGTGTGCACTTCCCTCAGTGGACAGTGCGCTGCTGTTCGGCCGCATGCGGCAGTTCGCCTTGTTATAGCCGATCGTGGCCGTCGCTTGAAACCGGGCGTGAGCAGGATGTTTGCCCGGCTTGGAGCCGCTGGTCTTTCGGATGCTGGCGATGGGCCACAAAGAGGCCTTGCGCAGGGGCGATGGGGGGACGAACGCGCCGCTTGCGGATGCCCTTGCAGGTCCGGACTTCCGTATCGGTTCACAGGTACCGGCCTCGGGCAAGAATGGCGGTCGCCGTGACCGTCGGCAAGGGCACAATGCATTCACGGAGGCGCGAAGTCGGAACGGATGGTGCCTGGTCCGAGAAGTCGTGGCCACTTTTGCGGATGCGACTTCGTGAGAACTCACCCTTGGTCGCGTGCGTGACAGGGGATGTGCCATCGGGTCCGACGGATGCGCCGAACAAACCGAAAGGGGGCAGGACAATGAGCAGTACGATGGTGAAAGGGGTGTTCGCGAGTACGGTTGTGCTGGTTTTACTGGCAGGGAGTACAACAGCCCAGGAGGTGTTCAGTCCGTACATGTCGGCGCCACCCACGGTGGACGGGGTCGTCGACCCCGGCGAGTGGGACGACGCGGCGGCCATGGAGCTTCCTCACGGAAGACTCTGGGTGCAGAACGATTACGAGTTCCTTTACCTGCTGGTGGATCTGAACGACGACACGACCGAGGACCCGCCGCTGAGTGGCCCGCCTTATGGCGACTTCTTCTGGCTTTCGTTCGACGTCGATCTCGACACCGCGATCACGCCCGACGTCGACGTCAATTACGGCTGCCTCCCGGGAACGTACGACATGGGAATCCAGTACTACCTGGGTCCGAATTCCTGGACGGGGGTTGAGCTCGGCATTGCGTCCATGATGGCTCACGGCTTCGGCCCGTCGCCGGTGGGGAGCGGGGTGCCGCACACCATCTGGGAGTTCGCGATTGACCTCTCGGAGATAGGCGGCACGGCACCCGGGCTGGTCCGAGCCGGTCTGAGAACCTATTCTGTGAACCCGGCGTTCGACGATTTCGTTCCTCCCGGTTTCACAAGCGACTTCAGCGATCTGATGGAGATCCACCTCGGCGCCCCGAGGCTCCTTTGTCCTTTCACCCCGATTCCCCCGGTGCTGTCCGGGTATCCCCGCGACGAGGAATGGAGTTGCGCGGCATCCATGCCGATCCCACATGGCCGGTTGTGGGTCCAGAACGACACGGAGAAGCTCTACCTGCTTCTGGACGTGAACGAAGACACGACGGAGGACCCGCCGCTGGCGTATGACCCCTGGGGCGACTTCTTCTGGGTCAGTTTCGACGTGAACGGCGACGCAGCGATTACGCCCGACGTGGACTCCAACTACTGCTGTATTGCGGCGACGTACGACATGGGGCGCCAGTTCTATCTGGGGCCGGGGTCGTGGACGGGGGTCCAGGCGTGCGATTCCGTCGTGGGGCACGCGTTCACGAGCTCGGAGGTCGGCAGTTCGACCCCACACACCGCATGGGAGTTCGCTTTCGACCTGGACGAGCTGGACGCCGAACCGGGCGGCCTGGTGCGGTTGGGCGTCCGGACGTGGTCCGTCAATCCGGAGTTCGACGACAACGTGCCGCAGCGGTTCACGCACGACTTCACCGACCTGATCGAGGTCGAACTGGCCGAAGCGCCCATGGAGAGCCCGTTCACGGCAAGGCCGCCCTCCGTGGACGGGGTGGTCTCGAAGGGGGAATGGGACGGGGCAAACGGAATGAAGCTGCCTCATGGCGGCATGTTTGTCCAGAACGACCTGGGCAAGGTCTATGTCCTGCTCGACCTGGCGGATGACACCAACGAAGACCCGCCCGTTGTCGGCCCGCCGTGGGGCGACTTCTTCTGGGTGACCTTCGACGTGAACATCGACCGGCTCATCACCCCGAACGTGGACGTGGACTACGGCACGGTGCCCGGAACGTACACCTTCGGGAGATCGGAGTACCTGGGCCCCGGTTCCTGGACGGGTATCGACACGAGCATCGTCTCGACGATGGCACATGGTTTCGGGACTTCGCCGCTGGAGCCGGACGTTGATCACACAATCTGGGAATTCGCCTTCGACCTGCCGGAGATCGGGGCCGCGGCGCCCGGTCTGGTCCGGATGGGGCTGCGGTGCTACTCGCAGAATCCGGCGTTCGATGACGAGATTCCTGACGACTTCCCTTACGGCTTCTGCCGGCTCATTGACGTCGCCCTTTCGGCCGCCCCGATCGACATCGGGGCCCGCCTCGACTGGGACTGGGTGTACCAGAACACGGACGAGACCACCATGGGGCGGCATGACTCTGTATTGGCGGTCCGGATTGTGGACGACCCGAACGGCAACACCAGTTACACGGCCGAGGTCACCCACGGCGGGAAGGTCTGCCCCGCGCAGGTCGCGTGGGACGAGTGGATCATCCGGGGCGGGGAGGCCTATGTCGACCCCTACGGGCCGGAGGAACTGACGGTGGTGGTCCATGGTGAGGACGTCGGGGGGATGGGCGCCGCCGCGGTTCCTATCACGGTCCGACCTCTCGGTGACATCGACGGCAGCGGCTTCGTGAACGTGCTGGACAAACTCCACATGAATAAGCGGCTGAACGGCATGCCGACGCCGTATCATGACCGTTGCTACGACCTGACCGGCGGAGGAGCGGTGAACGTTATCGACAAGCTGCAACTCAACCGCGCCCTGAACGGGATTCCGATCCCCTAGAACTTGTTCGGAAGCGCGGCGATCGGTTGGTAGCGGCGAGGCGGAGTGCTGACGCGCTCCGCCTCGCCCGTTTCGTCAGCGATGAGGGACCCGACGGACCCGACGGAGACGGCGCCGCGGTCAGTGCCGGGGGCGGGCTGTGTGCGTTTGTGAGCCCGAACCCGCGCCGTCCGTCGCCGCGGTCGCGTCAGGTGGACCGATCTGTTGACGGGCTTGCTTTCGTCGCGATGCGCATTATGCTGATGGTGTCACGAACCAGGAGAAGAGTGCGTCAATGCCAGCAGGGTTGAAGCCCAAGAACGGGAGGCCTGGCCGCTCGTGGGCGACCCATATGCTCTTGGTGGGGGCACTTCTGCTCCTGCTTCCCGGGTTCTGCGTCTTCCGGGGCTGCAATTCGGGCCCGGGTAGCCGGTCGGCCGCTCCCGTTCGAGAGCTCCCCTCCATCGAGGCACTGGACCGCCAGGCCGTCTTCAGTTTCGCGATCATGAGCGACAACAAGGGTGCAGCACCGTCGAATCGTCAGGAGATGGCGCGGATGGCGCGATGGATTGCCGATGCGGACGACGAGTTTGTCATCGGCCTCGGGGACCATCTGTGCCCGTATTACGCCAATCCGTTCCTGGAGTTTATCGACCGCAACCGGTGGTGGCGCGATCATTTCTATCCGAACGTGGCGGATGGCGAGAACGAGTTCTACGGGGCGCGGCAGGGCGACTGGGGCGCCGGGGGGAAAATCCTCGGCATGGCCGGGCTTCCGGGCCGCTCGAACGTAACGATCCGTGAAAACGGCTGCGAGTACACGGCGCACATTGCCGTAGGCGAGTACACGGTCCACCTCGTTCAACTCCACTATCCGGACATGAGGAGGGACCCGTTTCGGGAGGACTCGAAGGAATACCTCGTTCGTCGACTCCGGGCTATCGAGAAAGGACCGAGGGACATCGTCCTCGCCGCGGCGCACTCGCGGTCAGGGTTTTGGCACGACGAATTGTCGGAGGAACAACTGGCCGTGATTGCAGAAACGTGCGATCTGCTCTTGTCTGCGACGACGCACGAGTTCGTCGCTTCCCCGCTTCCGGGCTATGAAGCGTCCGGCCCGCTGCTCGTGAACACGGGGTCGGTGACCTATCCCCGGGGCGACTGTCCGCCGGGGTATGTACAGGTTCACGTCCTGACGGCCCCCCTGCGCCTGGTTGTCCAGTACAT
>CAZGEE010000160.1:0-5024 GCA_964525035.1 uncultured Anaerolineales bacterium | reverse complement strand
GCCGCGGCCAGGTCGCCGGTACCGGTGCACACGTCGGCCACCCACCGGGGCTCGTCCCGAACCAGTTCCCGTGCCGCCGCGCGACGCCAGAGAACGTCCAGGCCGAAACTCAACAGGTGGTTCAGCAACCGGTAGCGCGGCGCGACCTCCGAGAACATCTCGCGAACCGACCCCGCGGACGCAACGCCGGAGTTCGCCTCTCGGAAATCGATCCGGGCAATCCGCAAACCGGTCCTCCTTCCCGCTGCCGACGTGCCTTGGCCGAGTCCCCGACGGCCGTCGACTTGCAACCGGCTCAGTTCTCTCCGGACGGTGCCGAAACTTCCTCGGAACGCTTCTCGAAATCGTACGGCTCGAAGTTCGGACGGCGCAGCTCCCCCGTTTCCTCCAGCAGTTCCCGCAGGGGATCGCGCCTCACGAAAACGTGCCACGCCACCTCGTGCGGCAACTTGAAGCGAACCGTCCGCTCCTCCCACTCGCTCTCTCGCAGGCGGCCGGTGTAAACGAGAAACGGAATCCGCCCCCCGCGACCCGGTTCGTCCGAGGCTTCGCCTTCAACCCCCCCGAACAGGTCGATGCTGAGCGTGTACTCGGCGGTGCCGTCGGCCTCGGTGTAGCCGGCGATGTGAATCGAGTATGGTGAACCATCGAAGAACATGTCGCTGACGCTGCGGCCGTCCGGCTGCATCCGCGTGATGCTCCGCATCCGACCGAAACGATAGGTCGCCAGCTTCAACCCGGGCAGCAGGTCGGTCAACCAGTCGGGGGCGGCGGGGCCTTCGAGGATACCCTCGGTTGCCTCGAATTCGCTCACGCCCTCCGGATAGTTCGAGCGCTCTCCCACGGCGAACAAAGGGGCTTCCGCTTCGTGGGTCTGGTCCGCACGTCCGTGGACCGTCATGTCCGGGAACAACCGGTGGATCATCGGAGCCAGGTCCTCTGCCCCGGACAGGTTCCGCGTCGCGTACTCGGTCTTCACGAGAGGATTGGTCTCGGAAAGGTCCGCGCGGACGCGCCCGATGACCACGCCGCCGAGCATCACGGCCTTGAAGTGCGGTACCGTCAGCCGGCCGTTCGAAAGCTTCAGTTCAGAGCTGAAGGCCCGCCAGTCGTATCGGATTCCCGTCGCGTCGCTCCAGAGGAACCGGTCGAACGCCAGCCGACCGTGGACGTCCACCTTTTTGAGGAAGCGCGCCAGGGCGGGCCAGCCCGCGGGAACACCGGTCGCGGGAGACCGGTCATCGCCCGGCTGCCCCAAGGCACGCCGCAAGCGGTCCAGGTCCACCCGTTCCCCCCGCACCACGAATTCCCCGGTCGGTGCTCTCCGCGGAGAATGGATCTCTCCCGTCGCAACCACGTTCGCCCCGTCGATCTTCACCGCGAGCTCGTTTGCCGAAAGCCGCTCCTCGCCGACGTGCAGCGTCCCGTCCGCCGACAGGTCGGTCCCGCCCAGACGGAACCGGGCCTGGTCGAATTCGAACTCCCCGGACCGTAGCTCAAGGCCGTGACGGTCGCGCGCCACGTCCAGGGCAAAGACCATCCCTCCCCGGGGCCGACATCGCTGAAGAGCCCCCACGGGAACCAGTTGCGCCAACCGCGCCAGCTCGTTCGATCGGCCTTCCAGGCGCAGCGCGAAATCCAACCGCTCCCGAAGGTCCCATGCCGGCGCACCGCCGCGATAGAGCGTCCCCTCGGCCTCCGCGTGGGTCCCGGCGATGTCCAACGCGGCGCGGTGCAACGCGAGTTCGCCTGCCGAGGTCGTCGTGCCGATCGACAACTCCAGCCGGCTGTCCACGCCGGGGGGCTTCTCCGTCCCTTCGCCGTACCGAAATCCCGCCTCGGTGGCCTCGACCGCCAGGCGGAGCGCCCCGTCGCCTGGGGTCCCCGAGACGGAGACCTCGGCCTCGGCGCGGCCCTCGATACCGTAACGCCGCGAGAGTTCCCGCCACCAGCGGCTGAATTCCCGCAATCGATCATCCTGCACCAGACGGATGCTCATCGTCGCCTCGGCCGACCGCAGGGCGCGAGGTAGTGTCCCGGGCAGGGAACCGCCGAGGGCTTCGGCGTTCAGTGTCACCCGCCCCCGGGCGGCAACCCGGCAATCTCCTGCCCGGACCGTTAGAGCTCGCAAGTGACAGCGCAGCCCTCCCGGCTCAATCGCGGCCGGAAACTCGACCTCCGCCGCCAGGGAGAGGGGAAGCTCCTCGGTTTTGTGAATCTCGCCCGGCACGGTCCAGGTGGTCCGGGTCAGGTCCGCCTCGGCCCGCAGTCGGACCTGTTCAGTCAGCTCGCCGCCCAGCGACAGCCTCATCGGACCCGCCGGGGCGAACGGCTTCAGCCGCTCTTGCACGGCAGGCAGATACTCCAGCAGCGCCCGGACATCCTCGCACTGAACGTCCGCCTGGACCGTCGCGGCGCGCGGCAGCACGCCCTCCCGAAGGTCCGCCGCGCGGGGCAGCCGGTCGATCCGGGCGCGCGTTTCCATCGTCGTGTCCGCGATACTGCCTTTCATCTCCAGCTCCAACCGCCTCGATGCTTTCTCGTAGCTCGCCACGGCGTACTGGGCCTCCGCGGGGCGCCCCAGGGGTTTCGCCAGGTAGCGCAAGCCCTCGCCGCCGGGGCAGCCGATCTCCAAGCTCGCCCGCGTCGCGTCGATTCTACGAGCCTCCACGAACATCGCCTCCTCGCTCACCCGCCCGTTTATCCGGCAGAGAATATTGCCCACGGCCTCGAAGTCGGGCCGACGAGGCAGGTAGGGCCGGAGAAGCCCGAACCACTCCTGGATGCCTCGGGCATCGACGTCGCCTTCGAATTCCAACCGAGGCCCCGAACCTTCGCCCGGTCGGCGGAGGGCCAGACTGCCCGACCACGTTACCCGGCTCTCGCCGAGGACCAGGGAAACGGCGGTCCATTCCGGCAAGGCACCGCTGCCCTCGCACATTCCCTCCATTGTCAGCGCCAGGGGAACGCCGCGCTCTTTCCGCGCGCCCGGACCGGTGTGCAGGGCCAGCCCTCCCGCGTCGAGAACCACTTCGACCGGCCAAGGGGGACTCCCGAGGTCCAGCGTACCACGCAGCGACAGACCACCGGCCAAGTCATACTGCTCCACGAGGGCCTTTGCGGCGGGCACGTATCGCGACAACCTTTGAACCTCCGGAATCGAAACCGCGACCTGCAGTGCGCGGTCTTTCGGGCCGGCCTCTTCGTGGCCCGGTTCCCGCCCTCCTTCTGCCGGAGCCGTGGTCGCGGTAACCGCGACGCCGGACCGGGCCGATTCGTCCGCTCCGCTCGCCACGGCGGGGC
Source organism: uncultured Anaerolineales bacterium (assembly GCA_964525035.1). GTDB lineage: Bacteria > Planctomycetota > Phycisphaerae > FEN-1346 > JAACEH01 > CAZGEE01. The sequence continues at coordinate 1,721 of CAZGEE010000160.1, read as the reverse complement.
CCATCAGGAGGGAGATCTTCTCTACCGAAACGTGCCGCGACACCGGACGAAGGCAAACGCCCTCAAGCACCAGCCGCGCCGGAAGCCCATTGGGTTTGCGGAACCAGGGCTCAAGCACGAGTTCGGTTTTGTCGAGGCTCACGGCGCCGTTGAGGGTCAGCAGGGGGTCCGACAGGGTTCCGCCGAAATCCAGGGCGACCCCATCGAAATCGGCGGTGCCCGTCGCGGACGTGAATCCCTCCAGCGACCGCCCGAGCACACTCACGTCGTGCCGGAGCGGCGTCCAGCCCAGCGTTCCGTCCAGGTCCAGCCGGCCGTCCAGCCGGCCGTCTCGTTCCAGGAGAAGGTCCCCGCTCACCCGCAGCGAACTGCCCGCCCCGGAGACCTGGACCGGTTCCAGGCGTGCTCGCCCGGTGCTCTTGTTGAACCGTCCGACAAAGGAAAGCGCGGGCCGGTCCACCTGGACCCGGGGGTCCGCCCCCGGCTTGCCCATTCGCAGAGCGGGCGCCTGGAGGCTCCCCTGGAACGTGATCTCGTCGGAGGCATCGATTCGAACGCTGACCTGGCCGCTCGTCGTAGCACGTAGCGGCATCCACTGCCCGGAAAGTGACGGCGGCTGCGGCAGAAAATACTCGGCCCCGACCCCCTGCCACTCCAGGGCGCCCCCCCCGGTGATGCCCGCGAAGTTGTTCAGGTCGAAATGATCGAGCAGCCCGTTCAGGCTCACGCTCCCGAAACCCGTCTCCCCTCCCTCGTCCGCGAGCAGGAGCCGCGCCCCGGCCGTCAGGTAGGCCTTGTCCGATCCCTGGAGGCGACCGAGCTTCAACCGAAGCCGGGTCACCATGCGGCGCACGTCGGACTCCAGCTCCATCAGGATATCGCCCCGGAGTACCTCCAGAGACTTGAACTCCGGTGGCGGACCGGTGGACTCCACCAGGTCCAACCGCCCTTGTTCGTCGCGGCGCACCCAGGTCGTGAGTGTCTGAATCGTCGCGTGGCCGAGGATGGGGCTCGAGGAGAAAAGGACCCGCGGCAACTCCCACGGCGGATAGTCCAGGCTCATCCCCTCGATCCGCAGGAGGGGCGAGCCCGGGCGGTCCGGGCCCGCGTCGATTCGAAGTTCCTCAATGGTCAGCCCGCTGAACCAGCCGAGGTCGCACCGACCGACGTGCACGGGACGTTGAAAGGACCGCTCAACCGACTCCTCGACCGCGCGGGCGATCCGCGACGAGGGAATCAGCGACGGGCCCGCGGCGGCCAGGACGATCACGATCCCGGCCCCGATCAGCCCCGCCCGGAGGAGAACCCGCCCGACTCGATGGGCTCGCGCGTCGGTCTCGTGGAGCATCCTCGTCCTCGCTTGAAGCGAACGGAACCGCTGTTATGATACCAGAAGGCGCCGGGGCGGACAACGTCGCCGCCGGGACTCCACGGCGCCGCTGTCAGGGGCAATTCCTTGCGAGGACGGAGGCCGGCCATGGGCAAAACCGATCGCGGCGCCGCAAAACAGAAGATTCACCTGCGACAGGGCGACATCACCGACATGGCCACCGACGCGATCGTCAACGCGGCGAACAACGAGCTGCTGCTGGGATCCGGCGTCGCGGGCGCGATCCGTCGGAAAGGGGGACCACGCATCCAGGAAGACTGCGTGCGGCACGGCCCCGTCGAAGTCGGCGAGGCGGCCATCACCGGCGCGGGAAACCTGAAAGCGCGCCACG
>CAZGEE010000159.1:0-5030 GCA_964525035.1 uncultured Anaerolineales bacterium | reverse complement strand
CACAAGGACGGCGAACGCGACGGCCACGAGGTGGTGGACGGGCCGGCGCATCACCCGCCTGAGCGCGCGGCCGCCGCGGCCGCGAGGGTCGAGCCGCGCCAGGGCCGCGCCGCCGTTCGGGCTCGCCAGGCCGCCGAGGGCAACCATCCCGCAGAAGAATGCCATCGCGTAGAAAGCGAAGGGCTTGCGCGCCTTCTCCAGCACGCCGATCCACTGGGAGCGATTCGTCGCGGTTTCGTTCATTACAGGCCTCCTTCGTTCGGTTCGACGGTCAGCACGTACCACAGGGTGGCCGGTTCGCCGGAGAGCGTCCATGCGAGCGACGCCTCCCGTGTTTCGACGGGCAACTCTTTCAGCGGCCGGCCGCGACCGTCCAGCGCTACGAGCCGCGCGCCGGGCGCGCTCGCGTGGTCGAGGCGGAACCGGGCACGGACCGGCTCGATAAGCGTGGGGGCTTCGCCCCAGCGGTCGCCGACACTGGTGCGGGCCTTGTTCCACCCTTGGTCCGTGTTCTCGAGCCGGGCGCAGGCGGTGAGGAGGATGCGGCGGGAGTGCTCGAGCGGTTCGCCGTCGAGGGCCGACAGCGTGACGGCCGCGAACTCCGGCCGCTCCAGCGTGACGTGGACGGGCCCGACCTTCCGCTCCGCCCCGGCGGCGAAGCCGACCAGGACCGCGCTGCGGCGCCCCCGGGCCGTGTAGACCCCTGTGTGGGTCCCCTTGCCGCGCGAGGACCATTGCAGCACGTCGCCCGCCGAACACCAACCCCACGGGCCTTCCTCCGGCGACTCCACCGGGAGCTGAAGTTTCTCCGTCGGCTGAAGGATTCGGGTCGCGGCCCCCTTGAACGCGAACGGTTCGATCCCGTACCGGCCGAAGAACCGCGCGGCCGGCGGGGCCTCGGTCGCCGGCTTGTTCATGATATGGTCGGTCCACGGCCCGTAGCGCCCGGCCAGGCGGAACATCCGCTCGGGCGGCAGCCCCGTCGCCACCGCCACGGGCAGCTCCGGGACGTCGCCGCGGCGGAACAGGAGCGCCCCGGCGGCCATCTGCACCATCTTCAGGGGATGACTGTGCATGTCGAAGAAGCCGGCGGGGTAGGCCCGATCCCAGTTCCCGCTGTGACTGTAGGCGAAGAGGAACACGCCGTCCCAGTCCTGCGCCGCGGCGAAGGACGCCACCATCGGAATGCCCTCGGCCTGGTAGTCGCTCGGCGCGGGGTGCTGGTACTCGGTGCACGTAAACGGTCGCGGCGGGGCCTCGTCGTCGGGCCGACGAACCCGCTGGAACGTCAGGCCGAGCAGCGTGGAGCCGGCCGGCTCGTCCACCATCGGCGTGTTCGAAATGGTCCAGTCCCGCGGATCCCACGCCCGGTTGGGGAAGTGGGGGTGCTGCCAGTAGGCGTGGCTGTCGACGAAATCGAGGTGCGACTGCACCCAGTCGCTCGTGAGGGCGAACCCCTCGGTGCCGGTGATGGGGGCCTCGACGCCGAGCTCCTCGCGCAGGAAGTCGCGCATCCCCTCGAAGAAGCTCCGGTCCACGTGGGCGAGGAACTTCATGAAATCGGTCGCCCGCGCCGGGGTGGCCGCGTCGCCGGAGCGGAGCCGCTCCACCGATCCGTCCTCCAGGGACTCGGTCTCGCGGAGCCCGTATCGTCCGCCCGGGGTGAGCGAGACGTCGGCGAGCCAGACGTCCGCCGTCGCGCCGCCCAGGACGAACGCGAACCGGGCGTCCCGCGCGTCGGCCGAGGCCGTGAAGGTCACGTCGTGCCGCTCCCACGCGTCGCCGAGCCGGACGGATCGGCTCAGGCCGAGGTTTTCGTACGGCTCGCCGTCCCGCTGCACGACGAGGTGAATCGATCGCGGCTTCTCGGCCCGCGCGCGGAAACGGGCGGTGTAGACGCGGTCCTTCTCCACCTCCAGCGGTACCTGTTTGAGCATCAGGTGCCAGGCCGTGTCGGTGATCTTCTCGATCGCGAGGCGCAGGCCCTCGTCCTCGCGAACCGTCGTCATCGTCGCGCCGTGGTGGCTTTCGATCGTCCAGCTCTCACCGACGGCCTCGGCGGGCAATACGCCGTCGCGGAGCAGTTCGGGGCCGCGCGGCGTCGCCCCCTCGGCCCATGCCTTCCGCAGGGCCTCGTCGCTCTCGTACCGCTCGGCCAGCCAGGCGTTCCACTGCTCGGTGAGCATCGCCTCGTACTTCGGAGCGACCCCTTTGCCGTAATGCCTGCTCATGGCGAGGAACGCCGAATTCTCGTTCGAGATCTCCACGAGGCCCACCACCGGGTCGTCGGCGTACCGGAGGCCGGTGTAGCGGTTCTCGTGGGTGAGCAGCTCGCGCGCGTACCGTTTCTGGAGCTCGATCAGTTCGGGGTCGAACGTGCAGACGAGTTTGCCGAAACTGGACACCTCGTCCTTCGAGGCCGAGGCGCCGGTTCGGGAGAAATCGCGCGACACGTGCAGGTTGATGTCGGCATAGAGGCCCCGGCTCTTCAGCGCGGCCAGCAGGTAGTCGAGCCGGTCGAGGGCTTCCGGATCGAACCCGCTGAAGTCATCCTTCCAGATGCCGCGCGGGAACGCCCGCATGTCCATGTGGTGGAACCGGACGGCGTTGACTCCGAACGCGGCCAGGCGGCGGGCGATTCGGTCGGCCACGTCGTGCGTCGGAAAACACGCCTCGAAGCACAGGTTGACGCCCCAGAAGCGGACGCGTCGCCCGCCGGCGGTGAAGTGGCCCTCGTCGTTCGTGCGGATCGGTGGTAAATCCTCGCCGCGCGGGCCGTCGAAGATCGGGCGCAGGTCGACCCACTCTCCCGGGGCCTCGAGGGGCGGCATGACGAACGGTTTCATTTCCCCGGGTTCCTCCGAATCCGCGCCGCAGGGCGCCGCGACGAGTCCCAGCGTCGCGATTGCCACGATCCATCCTCGCACCATCATTCGGTTCCCTCTCTTTTCCGGCGGAGCATTGCGAAGCTGATCAGGCCGACCCCCGCCAGCACGGCGACGAGGATCAGCACGGTACGTCCCCGCGAGGGGTCGTCGGCCAGGTGGCGGGACAGCGCGGGCACCGCCGTCGCACGCAACAACAGAAAGCACCCCAGCAGCAACCCGCTCAGCAGGAGCCACTGGACGGCGGAGAAGTACCGCCGGCTCCGCCGGGCGGTTCGCCACGCCAGGGCCACGGCCACGGCACCCAGGGCGGCCATCGCGGCACTGCAGATGATCGGCGCGGTGCTCTGCCAGGCGACCAGGGCAACGAAGACGGCCGCCACGCTGACCAGTCCGCCCACTCCGCCGCGCGCCCCGGAGTCGAGCCTCGTCGGTGCGCTGTCGTCCATGGTGTCTCCATCTCGGCTCCGCGCGGCGTCCGCCGAGCTTCGCAGGTCGGCGCGCGGCTGGAACAGGACCTCGCCGCGGGCTCGTCCGCGCTCATTCTTCGTGCCGGTCTCGCTCGGCCGGCTTCGGGCCGTGGCGTGGCTCCCGGCCGCGAAGGTACGGAACCACCGACAGGACGATGCTGGCGATCAGGCAAAGCAGCCCCGCGGAAATGGTCAGCGTGGCCACGAGCAACGGCAGCCGATGAGAAAACACGCCCCCGATGACGAATCCGTCGGCCACGAGAACGTATCCGGCAGTCGAAATCAGGAACCGCGGGCTGGCCGGCGGGAGGTACGGTTTCTTGTGCAGGTGGCGGATGTAGTTTTCGACGGCCCGGGCCAGTTGGGCCAGTGCGAACACGCCGGCGCTGACCACCGCGAGGGTCGGATAGAGGCCGAAGGCTTCGATCGGTTCGAGGTCGTTGGCCAGGGTTTCCATCCGGGGTACCTCGCGGGGTCCGGCCCCAAGCGGCACGCGGGCAGGGCGTGCGCCGGGCCGGTTCAGTCGGCCTCGGCCGGCGTCTCGGTTCGGGCCTCGAACTTCTCGATCCGGGCCTTCAGTTCGAGCAGGCGATCCTCGTAGCGCCGGCGGGCCTCGGCCAGGGCCTCCTCGGCCTTCTCCGCGCGCTGCTCGACCAGGCGGCGGAGCTTCTCTTCGTTCTCGGCGTCCTTGCGCAGCGCCCGGCACTCCTGCTTGTGGAGCTGCGCCGCGTGGTACATCTCCTGGTAGTTGATCCCGAGCTGCGAGATCGTCAGCTCGACGGTGACGTAGTACCGCTTGCGGAAATCCTGCGCGACCGAGGCAACGTTGTGGCCGCGGATCATGCTGGCCACGAACTCCGGGCTCGGGGCGTTTTCCGGCTCGGTCGGCGGGAGGATCACCTGGCGGACCATCTGCTCGAGCGCGGCCTCGCGGGCTTTCTCGGCCGTCTCCCCGGTACCGACCACCGTGAGCTTGGTGCTCGGGGCCGACTCGATCGGCAGCGGAAGGGGAACCAGCGGGCTGACCACCTTGGGCTGACATCCGGCGACGAGCACCCCCGCCAGCATCGCGGGCCATAACCAGTTGCGGGTCATCGCGTCACCTCTTCGATTCATGGTCCACCGCCTCCGGGCCGTTGCCGCCGGTCACTTCGCTGCGCAGCACGCCGATATACGGCAGATTGCGGTACCGCCCATTGTAATCCAGCCCGTAGCCGACCGCGAAGACATTTTCCATATCGAAGCCCACCCGGTCGGGCCGGCGGGCGCCCGGCTCGGCGCGGCCGCGCTTCCGCAGCAGCACGGCGGAGGTCACCTCGGCCGCGCCCAGCTCTTCGAGCGACGCGAGGGCCCGCGTCAGGGTCCGCCCGGTGTCGAAGATGTCGTCCACCAGGAGCACCGTCCGGCCGCGCACGCGCTCCGGCAGGCTGGCCCGGTGGGCGAACGCCATCGTCCCGGGCCGGGTGCCGCGGTAACTCGTGCAGTAGATGACGTCCAGGTCGAGCGGGATGGGGAGCCGGCGAAGCAGGTCCGCCAGGAAGAGCACGCACCCGTTCATGATGGCCACGACGAGGGGTTCCTTGCCGCGCAGCCGGTCGGTAAGCTCCCGGCCCATTTCGTGGACCCGGTTCCGGATGGCCTCGCTCGAGACGACGATGCGCTCGATGTCCTGGTC
>CAZGEE010000158.1:4692-5039 GCA_964525035.1 uncultured Anaerolineales bacterium | reverse complement strand
AGACGGCGTCGGGGCGGCTGCTGTCGGAGGCCGACTGCGGGCGGAAGATGGCGCCGTTCGGTCCGGACGACTGGGGCGACGCCTGCCGGGAGCAGGTACTCCGATTGTGCGCAGGGGGCTTTACGCCGGTGGTGAGCCTGATCGTCGGGATGCCCGGCGAGTCAGAGCAGGACCTCGAACGGACGTGGCAGTGGGTGGAGGGTCTGTCGAGACAGCCCGTGATTATCGCCCCCGTGCTCCTCGCACCCGTCCGGGCGGCGGGGCAGGGCGGCGTCGGGCCGGTACCGCTCTCGAGGCGACAATGGCAGCTCTTCGCTCGCGCCATGCGAACCAGTCTTCGGGGCCTG
>CAZGEE010000158.1:0-4682 GCA_964525035.1 uncultured Anaerolineales bacterium | reverse complement strand
CCCATCGCGCGGCTTCCGTTGGTTTCGCGCGGCGCCGGCTCATCCGGGCCCTGGCGTCGGGCTATCGTGCCCTCTGGAAGGCGTTTCTGTGGCGGAGGCTCAGAGCGTGAGCCAGGTAAACTCCAGTACCAAGGTCGCCCTGAACGATGCCTGGCGCACGGCGCTCGATCGGCTCTGGGAAGAGCGTTCTCCGGACGGCTGCTGGGTCGGGCGGCTCTCGTCCTCGGCCCTGGCCACGGCCACGGCCGTCAGCGCGCTTTCCGAGGCGGGGAAGGAGCGGCACGGTGAGTTGATCCGGCGAGGCCTCCAGTGGCTGGCCGCGGACCAGAATGCCGACGGCGGGTGGGGGGACTCGCCCGAGAGCCCAAGCAACCTCGCGAGCACGCTGCTTTGCCGCGCGGCCTTCACCATCGCCCGTACCGATGGCGATGCTGAAACCGTGACGGACCGGGCCGAGGGGTGGTTGACTCGCCGGGCGGGCCGGTCGCCCGCCGAGCGGACGAGCGCGCTGTTGCCGCTGTACGGGGGGGATCGGACGTTCGTCGTGCCGATTCTCGTCAACCTCGCCCTCGCAGGCCGGGTGCCGTGGTCCGAGGTGCCGCCGCTGCCGTTCGAGCTGGGCCGGCTGCCTCACGGCTTGTTGAGGTTCTTCCGCGCGCACGTGGTCAGCTATGCGCTGCCGGCCCTCATCGCGATCGGGCAATTGCTTCACCGGAAAGCGCCGTCGGCCGGCCGGCTGCGCCGCCGGCTTCGCGACGCCTCCGTCGACCCGACGCTGCGCCGCCTGGAGGGCCTCCAGCCGGAGACGGGCGGCTTTATCGAAGCGATCCCGCTGACGAGCTTCGTCGTGATGAGCCTTGCCGCCGCCGGCCGCACCGGTCACCCGGTTGTGCGGCGCGGCGTGCAGTTCCTGCAGGACCGGGCCCGGGCCGACGGAAGCTGGCCGATCGACAGCAACCTCTCGGTGTGGCTCACGACGCTTGCGACCCGCGCAGTGCTGTCCGGTCCGAACCCGCCGGTTGGCGACCTCGCATCCACGTTCGAATGGATCAGGGCGAGCCAGCATGTTGTGAAGCACCCCTTCACCGGGGCCGCGCCCGGCGGTTGGGGCTGGACGCACCTGGCGGGCGGCGTGCCCGACGCGGACGACACGGCCGGGGCACTGCTGGCCCTGCACCACGCCCGCGAAGTGGAGGTCGCACCGGTCGCGGCACGGGGCGCCGAGTGGTTGCTCAGGCTCCAGAACTCCGACGGGGGCTGGCCCACGTTCTGTCGAGGCTGGGGTCGGTTGCCGTTTGACCGCAGCGCGGCGGACCTGACGGCCCACGCGATCCGGGCCTTGGACCGGTGGGCGGCCGTCGCGGGACGGCGCCGGGTCCGACGGGCCGTCCACCTGGGATTCCGATTCCTGGCGCAGCGCCAGCGGCGCGACGGTTCGTGGATTCCGCTATGGTTCGGCAATCAGGCTGCCCCGGAGCAGGCAAATCGCGTCGTGGGCACGGCTCGCGTTCTGGAAGCGTACGCCGATCTCGGGCTCGGCGGGGCGCGGCAAGCCCGTGAAGGTGTCAACTACCTTCTCCGCGCCCAGCATGACGACGGCGGATGGGGCGGCGCCTCGGGGGTTGCTCCGAGCACAGAGGAAACGGCGTGGGCGGTCGCCGCTTTGGCACGGCTTCTTGCCGGGACGAACTCGGGAGGCTTTAGCGCAAGTTCCCCCGAGGCCGAGGGTTGTGTTCGCGGCGCCCACTGGCTCGCGGACCGGGTCCGGTCCGGGGAGATTGACAAGGCCGCGCCCATCGGCCTATACTTTACGAAACTCTGGTACGCGGAAAAACTATATCCCCTCGTGGGGGCGGCCAGGGCGCTGGGACGCGTGGTACAATGCCTCGATCGGACGGAGACGGATCGGCCCGTTCGCGCGGCAGATTCGGGGGGCCTCCTGTGATGAATCGTCCAACCGGGGCCGAAGCCTCTTCGGTGCCGACCGAGACCCTGACCGAGGGCTGGAAGAACGTGCCCCAGAACGCCGGCGTCCGCGCCGAGGTCCGCGCAAGCGCCGCGGAGATCGCGAGCACGGCCTGCCGGTGCCGTCCGCTCGACTTTGCTCGCTTGCAGGCTCTCGGCAAGGCCCTTCTCGGGGAACTGGGGCTGGACCAGGAATTTCTCGGTTTCGCCATGGTGACGACCGGGAGCGCCTTCTGGCGCGAATCGTTCGAGGCCACGCCGTGCGAAAACCGCTTGCTCCTGTTGCCGCACTGCCTGCGCGACCCCGAGCGCTGCCGGGGAACCTACGAAGCGGACGGCATGACGTGCGCGCGATGCGGGGCGTGCGTCATCGGGCCGTTGCTGGACGAGGCCGAGACCCTGGGGTATACGACTCTGGTGGCCGAGGGCACGCCCGCGGTGCTCCGGACCCTCGCGGAGGGGCGCGTCCGCGCGATTCTGGGCGTCGCGTGCCTCGATTCGATGGAGAAGTGCTTCAACCTGGTTTTGCACCTCGAGGTTCCGTACGCCGGCATCCCGCTCCTGCGCGATGGTTGCATCAATACGCAGGTCGAAGTGGACCAGGTGCGGGCGTTGCTACGCGCCCGCCGGGCGGGGCAGGCCGCGGCGGCCTCCGGAGGCTACGCGGAGTTGCTCCGAACCGCCGGGGCCCTCCTGAAGCGAGACCACCTGCGGAGCTTGCTTGACCGGCACACGGGCATCCCGTGGAGCGCCGCGACCAAAAACGGCCAGACCATCGGGCGAGCGGAGAGTGTTGCCGTCGACTGGTTGAGCGAAGCGGGGAAACGTTTTCGCCCCTTTATGACCCTGGCCGCGTACGCCGCGATGGAGCAGGCCCGCACGGGCGAGGCGGATCCGGGTAAGATTGCGAGCCGCCTGCCCGAGGCTGTGGCGTGCGTCGCCGTGGCCACGGAGATGTTTCACAAGGCCTCGCTGGTTCACGACGACGTGGAGGACAGCGACGCGTACCGGTACGGGCAGCCGACGGTGCACGCCCGGTATGGCATTCCCACGGCGGTGAACACGGGCGACCTGCTCCTGGGCGTCGGTTATCAATTGGTCGCGGCGCAGAAGGCGGACCTCGGAGCCGATGCCGTCACGGACACCCTGGCGATCCTGAGCGAGGCCCACGTCGGGCTTTCCCGCGGGCAGGGGGCGGAGCTGGGCCTCACGCCCGAGCGGGCCACGAAGGTGCGCCCGAACGAGATGCTGCAGATCTACGCGCTGAAAACGGCGCCGGCGTTCAAGGCGGCTTTGCTTGCGGGGCTCCGGGCCGCCGGGCCGATCGACCGGCTGGCCGAGCCCGTCGCCCGATTCTGCCGCCACCTGGGCGTGGCGTACCAGGTGCTCGATGACCAGGACGACGTGCGCGCGGGCGGCCCGCGTGAGGCCGGGGAAGACGCTCTTGCGGGTCGTCCCACGTTGCTGCGGGCATTTGCGAACGAAGCCGGGCGGGGCGAGGAACTGGCCTCCCTGATTGCAGATGGCGAGGAACCGGGTGGCCCCGAGGCGGTTGAACGAGTGCGGGCGCTTTACCGGTCGGCCGGCGTCTTCGAGAAAGCGAACGGGCTCGTGGCGAAGTGTCGCGCGCGGGCGGAGGACGTGGCCCGGGCGGTGGAGCCCGAGCCGCTGCGCGACCTGATGCTCCGGCTGCTCGAGATCGTTCTCGACCGGTAGAAGTCGGCGATCTGGGACCGCGAAACAAGAGGGGGGGTAGATCGTGACCAACGGGCATCGTATGCGAACCGGGTTCGGACCGTGGATTGTTGGGGCATTGGCCCTGATGCCGGCTGTTCCGGCTGCGGCCGACGACTGGCCGCAGTTCCGCGGCCCCGACCGCGACGGGAAGTCGGCGGAGACGGGCCTGATGCAGGAGTGGCCCGAGGGCGGCCCCAAGCTGCTCTGGAAGGCCCGGGGCTGCGGCACCGGGTTCAGCAGCCCCGCAATCGTCGGCGACCGCATCTACACCTCCGGTGTCGTCGACGGCAAGGGGAGCATCGTCGCCCTGACGACCGAGGGGAAGCGGCTGGGGCACCTGGCCTTCGCCGGGCCGGGCCCCTCACAGTACGCCGGCATGCGAAGCACACCGACCGTGCACAAGGGTGCGTTGTTCTGTCTCAGTTACGACGGGGACCTCGTCGCGGCGCAGGCAAAGTCCCTCCGCCGGGCGTGGCAGGTGGACCTCGTGGAGCGATTCCGTGGTCGGTCCGGCGGCTGGAAGTTCGCCGAGTCGGTCCTCATCGACGGCAACCGCTTGATCTGCACCCCGGGCGGGCCGAATGCGACTATCGTGGCGCTCGACAAGCGGAACGGAAAGACCCTGTGGGCCAGCAACGGGTTGAGTGATTCGGCCGCGTACGCCTCGTGCATCCGGATTACCGTGAATCGGGTGCCGATGATCGTCACGATGACGGCCAAGGGACTGGTGGGCGTTCACGCGACGAAGGGCCGGTTCCTCTGGCGATACGATCGGCCGGCCAACGGGACCGCGAACTGCCCGTCACCGATTTTCAGCAAGGGCCGCGTGTTCGAGGCCACGGGCTACGGGACGGGCGGTGGGGCGGTGGACCTCAAGGTGAGCGCGGACGGGGTCCAGGCCGTCGAAGCCTGGGACACCCGCGAGATGGTCTGTCACCACGGCGGATACGTCCTGGTCGACGGGCACGTGTTCGGCAACC
>CAZGEE010000157.1:0-5052 GCA_964525035.1 uncultured Anaerolineales bacterium | reverse complement strand
AGGCCGGCCGCGCGATCGTCTTCACCGTCCACACCTTCACCCTTAGCAGCAACGGGACGGGGCTCGGCCTGCGGACGGTCCGGGAGATGGTGCGTCGGCTCACCGAGCGCTTCGGGAACCGGCTCCGCTGGCACACCCCCACGGAACTGGCCGACGCCCTGGGCCGCTGACACCCTTCGCCGTTGAACCGGGTGTTCTCCGATGCTACAATCCTTCCCGTGGGAGGAATCCGAAACCGGCACGCCGGGTGCGGGTCGGAGAGATCGCTGAATAGGCGTCACGGTTGGCCGTCTGACCCAATGGACGAACAAGGCAAACGCGCTCAAGGGACTCCAGGCACTCCTCCGGCGGCGAAACGCCCCAGCGAGGCCATGGAGTCGGTAGCCAGCCAGGTGGGCGAGGTCGCCTCGCAGGACGCCCGGCTGGTGGCCGCGGCCCAGGAGGGAGACCGGGAGGCCTTCGGGCGGCTCTTTGAGAAGTACCGGGGCCCGGCCTACCAGGTGGCGTACCGGCTGCTGGGGCGCCGCGAAGACGCCCTCGACGCCGTCCAGGAGGCCTTTGGCAAGGCCTTCGGCGGGCTGGGCACTTTTCGGGGAGGAGCGAGCTTCAGGACGTGGTTCTACCGGATCGTCACCAATTGCAGCCTGGACCTGCGGCGGTCCCGGGCCGTGCGCCGGACCGCGTCGCTGGACACGGAGGAGGCGCCGGAGCCACGCAACACACGCGGTGGTGACGATGGGCCGTCGATCCCCCTGGAGCGCCGCGAATTGAAGGAGCAGATCGACGAGGCCCTGGCCGCCATTCCGGAGACAAATCGTACGGCGTTCGTGCTGTTCGCCATCGAGGGAATCAGCTACAAGCAGATCGCCGAGATTCTGAACATCAGCATCGGGACGGTGATGAGCCGAATCTTCTACGCCAGGCAGAAGTTGCAGCGCATTCTGAGTCGGCGGGAGAACGTCGAATCTCGCAAGGAGCCTGAGGGCGAAGGCGAGCTGGAGGACTGAGGTGGAGTGCGAGCGGATCCATCCGCTGTTGGCCGGGTACGTCGATCGGGAGCTTTCCGACCTCGAGCGGCAGGCCGTGGAACAGCACGTGTCCGAATGCGCGGACTGCCGGGCGTTGCTCGACGAGCAGCGGGCCGCGGCGGACGCCTATCGGAAATATCCTGTGGCGGAACCGACCCAGGCGAACTGGGACCGGGTCTGGAGCGGGGTGGAGGCGCGTCTGCCGGCGCGTGCGAAGCGCGTCAGTCTCGAAACCCTCAGCGACAGTGGGACGATCGACCGGTTGCTCAGCGAGGAAGAGGCGGTGGAAGAGGCTCTCGCGTCCCCGCCGCCGGAGCCCTTCCCGGAGGTGCCGGCGCAGCCCGCCGAGGAGGTCAGGGAGAAGCCGGTGCGCTTCTCGGACCTTCCGCCGGAGGAGGAGCCCCTGGAAGCCGTCCCTCCCGCGCGCCACCGGTATCTGCTGTGGGCTCACCTGGCGGGCACGGCCGCAGCGGCGCTGTTGGCCGTGGCGGCCTTGCTGGGCGTGGACGCGGATGTCGGCCCGGAGCATCTGGCCGACGTGGACGAGGTGGAAATCGAGTACGATGTGACCGCGGCCAACGCGCCGATGCTTATTATGCTTTCGTCTGAACGCGGAGGGGACATCCCGATGATCTGGGTCGCGGGCGTACCGGACGAGGAGTCGGTACCTCGACAGGAGGCGACGCAATGAAATTCCAGGCTCTGGGGGCGGGCGGCCTGCCCCACCGGATGTTCGCCGGCGTGACGTTGGCGCTGTGTGCCATCCTGTTCGCCGGCAGCGCTGCGGCTGAACAGGAGAAGGAAGGCATCAAGGCCCCGGCCAACAAGCCGAGGGCATCCCGGGAGGAAGGCGAGGAAAAGGAGAAGCCCGAAGCGCCCCCCGAGTCGGTCAAGGTCCAGACGCTGGTGATCCTGGCGTCTAAGGGCAAGGTCCCGCACGAAGATGAAAACCTCAAGGAGCTGGCCAAGATCCTGAAGAAGCGGTTCAAGGGACAGTTCAACCGGTTTCGCCTTCACAAGGAAACGAAGACGGGGTTGAAGCTGCAGCCTCCCTCCGAGTCCGGGTCGAAACCGCAGAGAGGGCCGGTTACGGTTCGCCTGATCGACGACTACCGACTCAAACTGAGCTATCTGGGCGTGAAACGGCCCAAGGGCGACGAGAAACCCGCTATGGTGACCCTCGGGATCTCGGTGGTCAAGGCGGTGGAGACGATCGAGGACGAAAAGAAGGTCGTGAAGGAGAAAACCGTCATCCCCCCGATTCGCCCGAGTGTGGTGCCCGGTCTGTTCGTCCTGATCGGCGGTCCGCGCGTGGGCGAAGAAACACTGGTCCTCGCCGTGCGGGCGAGGAAATAGCCGGACGGAAATCTTCGGCTGCCTGTTGGAGACCGCGAATGCGAAGCGCTCTGGTGTGCACGGACGGCTCGCCGTTTTCTCGAACGACGCTTCGGTACGGCCGGAACCTGGCGGAGCGGATGAGCCTGCACGTGAAGGTCCTGTTTGTCGAGGACCTTCGCCTGACCCAGGGGCCGCTCATCACCGGGTACTACGGGCCCGTCGGGATGGCTCCCAGCCACGCCTACCCCGCCTTCTACGACGACCTCGTTCGGACCGTGAAGGACCAGGGCTCCCGGGCGATCGAGGAGGCCAAGAGCGTCTTCGAGGGCTCGCCCGTCGAGGTCGACTACGCAGTGCGCGAGGGGATCGTCCACGATTGTATCCTCGAAGAGGCCAAGACCGTGGACCTCGTCTGCCTCGGCCGCCAGGGCGAGCACAGCGAGTGGGAGGACGAGGAAATCGGCACCACGGTCCAGAAAGTGGCGCGTCGCAGCCAACGCCCCGTCCTGGTCACTCCCCCCGAGTTCCACCCCGTGACGAAACTCCTGGTGGGCTACGATGGAAGCGAGCAGGCCAACCGCGCCCTGCGCGTCGCCTGCAGCCTGGCCAGCGAAGAAGGGCTCGACATGGTGGTGGCCACGGCCGCCGAATCGAAGCACGATCGAGACCACTGCCGGCGGGCCCTGAAGGAAGCTCAGGAGCTGGTCTCCGCGTACGAGGACGTCGAAAGCGATTTCGAACTGCTCGAAGGGGGCGAGACCGAGAAGCTCCTGATCGAATTCGGCGACGAGCAACATTGCGACGTGCTCGTCCTCGGGGCCTTTGGCCATTCCCGGCTCCGGGAGTGGTTGCTCGGCAGCACCACGGCCGCCGTGCTCGTGCGCACCGCCCATCCCGTCCTGCTGGTCCGTTGATTCTGAACCCGCCCGTGCCCTCTGCGGTGCCTTGCCGGGAAGATCCTGTCGCTGATCCCCCACCGGACTTGCGTTGCGCGCCCTCTGGAGCTTTGACGCAATTCCTGTTAACGTTGATCCGGCCAAGGAAAGAGCTGTGACGCCAGTGAGGGGCGAGCGAGTTTCATTGGAGGTGCATCACGATGCCCTGTCCAAAGGAAAGCCGCACGGGCCACGGAGGATGCGTTTTCGTCGAGATGGAGGGCTGGGAAGACCAGTTCATTCGGCAGCACTGCCGCGAGTGCGGGCAGTTCCGCTGTTACCCCGGTGAAGTAACCGACGAACTGATCCCGGAGATCAGCGACGCCGAGGTGCTGAGCGTTTTCCTCTACACTCGCCTGACGGCCGAGACGATCGAGCGTTTCGAGCGGTTGAGGATGATCGCCAGCCGGAGCACGGGGTTCGACCACATCGACCTGGACGCGTGCCGGCGGAGGGGGATTACCGTCTGCAACGTGCCCGAGTACGGTTCGAACACGGTAGCCGAGCACACCTTCTCCCTGATCCTGGCGCTGACGCGCAAGATTCACAAGGCCTACCAGCAGACGGTGCGCGCGGACTTCTCGCAGGAAGGGCTCCGCGGGGTCGACCTGAAGGGCCGCACCCTGGGCGTCATCGGGACCGGGGCGATCGGCCGGCACGTGTGCCGTATCGCCCGCGGGTTCGACATGTCGATCCTGGCCTACGACATCCAGCCGAACGAGGAACTGGCCGACCGGCTGGACGTGACCTACACCGACCTCGACGACGTGCTTCGCCGGAGCGACATCGTGACGCTGCACTGTCCCCACAACGAGAAGACTCACCACATGATCGGCGAGCGGGAGTTGGGCCTGATGAAGGCGGGGGCCTTCCTGATCAACACCGCCCGCGGCGGCCTGGTCGACCCGAAAGCGCTCTTGGTCGCCGTGCGCGACGGGCAGATCGGCGGGGCGGGGCTCGACGTCCTCGAGGGGGAACGGGCCATCAAGGAAGAGAAGGAAATCCTGACCGAGCGGTACGACATGGACGCCCTGCAGACGCTCGTCCGAAACCACGCATTGCTGCGACAGGACAACGTGGTGATCACCCCCCACATGGCCTTCAACAGCCAGGAAGCGCTGCAGCGAATCCTCGACACGACGGTTCGGAACATCGCGAACTTCCTCGCGGGCCATCCGCAGAACGTGGTGTCGGCGCCGAAACCCGAACAGGAGTAAACGGCCCGACTCCTTCCCCGACGGGTCACCGGGCGCGCGGTCGGCTGAGAAGCCGCAATCCGTTCGCGATGACGAGCAGGCTGGCTCCCATGTCCGCGGCCACGGCCATCCAGAGGGTCGCCAGATCCGCCACGGCAAGGAAGAAGAACACTGCTTTCAGCCCGAGAGCCAGGCCGATGTTCTGCCGAATCACCCGGGCCGTCCGTCGCCCCAGGCGCACGGCCTCCGGTACGCGGTCCAGACGGTCGGTCATCAGGGCCACGTCGGCGGTCTCCAGCGCCGCGTCGGTCCCGGCGGCGCCCATGGCGATGCCGACCGTTGCCGCGGCAAGGGCGGGCGCGTCGTTAACCCCGTCGCCGACCATGGCCGTGTGCTCGTCCCGGCGGGTTAGAAACCGCACCTTCTCCAGTTTCTCCTCAGGCAGCAGTTCGGCGTGGACGTGATCGATGCCGATGGCGGTTGCCACGCGCCGGGCCGTGTCCGCGTTGTCGCCGGTCAGCATCACCAGGTCGCGTGCGCCCAGGGACTTGAGTT
>CAZGEE010000156.1:0-5073 GCA_964525035.1 uncultured Anaerolineales bacterium | reverse complement strand
TGACGTTCTTGTAGCTCTCGGCCGAGCCGATGGTGGTGACGATGCCCTCGCCGACGCGGGCGATGATGGTTTCCTCGGTGGCCCCGCCGACCAGGCGGTCGATGTTGGCCCGGACGGTGACGCGGGCCTTGGCCTTGACCTGGATGCCGTCCTTGCTCACGGCGTCGACGGTGGTTTTTCCGCCGGCGGGGTTCGGGCAGTCGATCACCTTCGGGTTGACCGAGGTCTGGACGGCGTCGAGGATGTCGCGGCCGGCCAGGTCGATGGCCGTGGCGGTCTTCCACGTGAGGTCGATGTTGGCCCGGTTGGCGGCGATGAGGGCCTTGACCACGTTGACGGGCCGCCCGCCGGCCAGGTAGTGGTTCTCGAGGTCCCCGTTGGAGATGTCGAGGCCCGCGCGCACGGACTGGATGCGCGAGAGCACGATCACGCGGGGGTTGACCTTCCGCAGCCGCATGCCGATCAGCTCGAAGATGCCGACCCCGGCGCGGGCGCTGAGGGCCTGGATCCAGAGGCCGAACAGCGGCGCGAAGACCGCCAGGAAGATAATGCCGACCAGGACGGCCAGGACGAGGAACACCCATCCCGCGGTGCCGAGCCCCAAGGTAAGTAAAGCAGTCATCACGTCCCCTTTCTCCGAATGAGCCGGTTAGCTAGGATCTTTCTCTTCCGGTTTCGTTGCGGATCGCTCGTCCCGCCCTTCCGGGCTCTTGACCTGCCGGACGGTCACGTTGGAGCCGACGGCGCGGATCACGCGGACGGTGCTCCCCCTGGGAACCCACCCGCTCTCGGCGGTGGCGATGACGCGCCGGCCCTCGATGCGGACTGCCCCGGTCGGCCGCAGGGGCGTCTCCACCGTGCCCTCGCGGTCGAGCAAAGACCGGTTGCTCTCCGCTTCCGGGGTTCCTTCGGCCCGGCCGGTGGGCGGCTTGGCGAGGAAAAGACGCCGACCGAGAGGAGACCGCGGCAGGACCTTCACCAGCAGCACCAGGTAGGTCGGAACCAGTACCACGGTGCCCACCAGGGCCACCATCCCGTGTGCCTCCGAGACGGTGAAGCACAGGTACACCGCTCCGCCCAGCGCGCAGATGCCGAGGCCCGCCAGGACGCCGAACGTCGGCGTCACGATCTCGAGCAAAAACATCACGAGCGCCCCCGCCACCAGCGCCGTGATGAACCAGCCTGTATCGCCCATGCGTGTCTACTCCGTCGGCTCGACCACCAGCCGATTGCCCTCGCGCCGCAGCACCCGGACCCGGGTGCCCGGCTCGATTATACTTCCCTCGCTCACGGCGTCGAGCAGTTCCTCCCCGAAGCGGACCCGCCCGACGGGGCGGCACGTGGACTCGACCACGCCGGCGTCGCCCACCTGCACCCGCATCATCGGCGAGGCGGTGCTCACGGGGGCGTCCTCGGCCGCTTCGCTCGGCGCGATGACCAGCCGGCTCGCCACGGGCAGCTTCGGAAGAAACCGTCCCATGATCGGCATGGCTACCAGCGCCAGGACGAAGCCCAGGCCCAGCGCGAAGGCCCCGTCGGCCAGCAGGTCCCAGGCGAATTCGCCGCTCGGGATCGGCAGCTTGTCCGGGGCGTTCGGAACGACGACCCCCAGCAGTCCGCCCAGCAGGCAAAGGCCCCCGGCGACCCCGGCCACGCCGAAACCCGGAATCACCAAAATCTCCAGCAGGATCAAGACGATCCCCACCGCGATCAGGGCGATCTCCCACCACAGGGCCATCCCCAGCAGGTACTGGCCTCCAAAGAGCAGGCCCAGACAGACCAGCGCCAAGGCGCCGGGCACTCCCAGCCCGGGGGTGTGGAGCTCGACGTAGGCGCACAACAGCGCGGCGAAAAAGAGCAGGCTCATCGCCGCGGGGGTCATCAGGTAGCCGAACACCGCCTCCGACCACATGTCCTCGAGCACCGTGGGTTCGCCCTCGAAGCCCAGGTGCTCGACCAGGTTGGCCAGCGGCTCCTCCGGCCCGGCCGCAGGGACGATGTGCTCGACGAAGCCCAGTTCGACGGCCCGGTCCGGGTGCATGGTCAGCAGTTCGCCCTTCGGGACCACCACGCGGAGGCGCTCCCAGGAACGGTCACCGGGGTTCTCGTTGTCCTCATCCCCCTCATCCTCCTCGTCTTCTTTTTTCTGCCCGGTGGTCCGCACGCGGTCGCCCCATGACTCGGCCGGAACGTAGCGAAGCTCCCCGGTCTCGGCGTGGCGGATCAGCCAGACCTCCAGGTCGACCGAGACCATGCTCTTGGCCAGGGCCGGGCTGTAGCCGTTGCGCCGGGCCGACTCGTCGAACTCCTCGCGAAGGACCGTCTCGATTTTCTCGCGCCGGACGCCTTCGAGAGGCTGGCCCATGGCGATCGGCGCACAGTCGCCGAACTTTCCCGTCGAGGTCATGATGATCTCGTCGGCCGCGCAGGCGATCAGCGCGCCGGCGGAAACCGCCCGCGTGCGGGCGTAGCAGATCGTGTAGATGTTCTCCAGGCCGGTCTTCAGGACTCGGGCGATGTCCATGGCCGCGATGGCTCCGCCGCCCCAGGTGTCCATGTCGAGCACGACCACCTTGTTGCCCGTGCCGTGCGTGCGGGCGTAGATGGCGCTGCGCTCCAGCTTCCGCTTCAGCACCTTGAGGGTCTTCCCGGTGATCTCCTCGCGGATGGGAATGACGAAGAGCTGATCGATCCGCTCCGGAAGCTCCACCGGCCGGTGGGTCTCCCGCGGGCCGAACCAGCCTTCCTCCGTGACCCGGGTCCCTTCGGGGGCGTCCCACCCGGGCGCGGTTTCCTCGCGAGGCGCATCCTCGGAAGAACCTTCCGTCTGCCCGGACGTCGGAGACACGACCACCGGCGCGAGCAGGCCGGCGATCAGCAGCCCTGCGATGATTGTTCGTGTACCGTGCACGCGTTTCGACTCCCACCCGACGTGTGTACTCGTATTCTAGGGCTTCAGTGCGCTGTGCACAACAGGCTTCCGTATTTCGAGCGACGGTGAGGCAGCTCCCAGGCCGACCTCCCGTTCGGGCGGCGCCATCGCACCGGGGCCGCTGCGCCGCGTGGCCGACCCGGACCTCAGCCGCCGGGTTGGGTCTGCGGGCCCGCCGAGGGAGGCTCCTCAAGGGCCGCGGCCCCGAGCGGCATGTCCGATTCCCGTACGCTCACGCCGGCGGTCAGCGCGAAACGCATGGCGTCCTCGGCGCCCATGTCGATTTCCCGGACCTGGTCGCGCGGCACCAGCAGGACGGCCCCGCCGATGTTGTAACTCTGGGCCACGTAAACCGCCACGCGGTCGCTCAGGTCCGCCAGGCCGGGGATGGCCTCCAGGCTCTCCTGGGTGACGAAGCCGACCATCCAGTAGTCGCTGCCCGGCATCCGGACGAGCACCACGCGGTTGAAGGACTTCTTCTGGCCGCTCATGAAGCCGAGCAGGTCGCGCACGCTGCCGTAGAGGGTCTTGACGAGCGGGATTTTCCGGACGAGCTTTTCGAGCCAGCGGACCAGGGCCGTGACGAGCCAGAACCGCGCGACGATACCGAGCACGATGGCGGCCACGACGGCCAGCGCGATCCCCATGCCCGGCACGTACGCGTCGCCCAGCACGTGTTTCTCGAGCGGCTTGCCGACCAGGTTTTCCGCGCCCGTGGCAAGCCACACCACGACGCCCACCGTGATCAGCAGCGGCAGCATCAGGGCCAGCCCTTGTGCCACGATCCTTACGAGACGTTTCATTGACGGTCTCCTTCCGAGGTTTCTCGACTCCTGCATTCGCCGCCCCTCTGCCCGGTTCACAGTACGCCGCGGTTCCGCGTTCGTCAATCCGTTCCTTGCGGCGCGTGTGCGGACATTCGCCGCTTGACATCCGACTGCGGCGGGGCAGAATGAGTGGTCCTGTGCCCGCGCAACGGCGCGGGTTGCCATTCAACGACCCCGAAAGCAGGAGTTCTCGTTATGGCGAAGGTCGCGTTCATCGGTGCGGGCAGCCTGGTGTTCAGCCGCAGGCTCATGATCGACATGCTCACGTTCGACGCCCTCAAGGACAGCCACTTCGCCCTGATGGACGTTGACGAGACCCGTCTGGGCTACGCGGGGCGCGTGGCCGAGCGTATCGTGCGCGAAAGCGGAGCCGGCGCCACGTTCGAGACGACCATGGACCGCCGGCAGGCGCTCGAGGGGGCCGACTACGTCGTCATCATGATCCTGCACGGCGGGATCGACGTCATTGCCCAGGACATCGATATTCCGATGAAGTACGGGGTGTCGCAATGCATCGGCGACACGCTCGGGCCCGGCGGCGTGATGCGGGCGCTGCGCACGATCCCGGTGATCCTGGACATCTGCTACGACGTCGAGGCGGTGGCCCCGGAGGCCCTGGTGCTGAACTACACGAACCCGATGGCGATGTTGTGCTGGGCGGCCTCCGAGTTCGCCGAGGTGCGGCTCGTGGGGCTCTGCCACTCGGTCCAGGGGACCACGGAGAAGCTGGCGGAGGCGTGCGAGGTCCCGTACGAGGAGTGCAACTACTGGGTCGCGGGGATCAATCACCAGGCGTGGGTGCTCGAGATGCGCCACGGGGAGCGGGACCTGTACCCCGACATTGACCGGGCGTGCCGCGAGGGCGCGTTGCGAGAGATCGAACCGATCCGGGCGGAGATGTGTCGGCACCTCGGGCGGTTCGTCACCGAGGGCTCCGGCCACAACAGCGAGTACGTGCCGTGGTTCCGCAAGCGCAAGGACCTCCTGGAGAAGTGGTGTCCCGACGGATCGACCTGGAACGGCGAGCACGGGTTCATCAAGACGCTGTACGGGGAGAACCGGAAGGACTGGCAGTCGAAGGTGGAGGAGATGGCGTCGGGGAGCGAGCCGATCGAAATGAAGCGCAGCGCGGAGTACGGCAGCCACATCATCAACGCCTGCGAGAGTGGCGAACCGTTCCGCTTCAACGGCAACGTGCCGAACTACGGGCTGATTGCGAATCTGCCGGAGGGGTGCTCCGTGGAGGTCCCGTGCTTCGCGGACCGCTCGGGCGTGCACCCGGCCCGCGTCGGCTATCTTCCGCCCCACCTTGCG
>CAZGEE010000155.1:0-5108 GCA_964525035.1 uncultured Anaerolineales bacterium | reverse complement strand
CATCAAGCGACTGGCGCGGGCCCACGCGGCCGCCGAGTCGGTCATGGACGAATTTCTGGCCTCCCCGGACTTTGTCCCCTTCGACCTGCATTTCGACTACCAGGAGGACGTGGTGCTACCGGGGTACGAAGACACCTCTCTCCGCGTCACGCGAATCATCACCGAGCGGGATCCTTTCATGGAACAGCAGACCATGGAGGTGGCCACGGATTCGGAGGAGAACCAGCTCTATTCGTACCTGTTGCCGGCGGACGAGGAAGAGGAGGAAGAGGAGTTCGATCCGGGCATCTTCGTGGCCGTGCGGGTGGAGGCGCGCGATCCGGAAGTCTCGGAGGACCCCCTGGTCGTGCTCGAGACGTGGCTGCCCAAGCCACCCGTCGACGAGGACGCAGAGGACGAGCGCGTGAAGCCCGAGGCGACGACCATGCAGTCGGCCGAAGACGCCGGGGGGACACGATGAGACCTTTCCCGCGATCGACGACGCTGCGGCGAGGCATGACGCTGCTGGAGGTCACGGCCACCTTGGCGATTTTCGGCGCACTGGTGGTCATGCTGCTGAACATCGTCAGCTCCTCGATCCAGGCACGGCACACCGTGGAAACCAACATCAGCGTCATCGACCGCGCCTACGGCGCCATGGACGCGATCGTGAAGGACCTGGAGACGATGCACGTCAGCGACGACCGCGCGTATCTGCTGGCGGAGGAAAACCGCATTTACAACAAGAACGTGACCAGCATCGCATTTTCGTGCCTGACGCCGGTCCGCGTCAGCGAACAGCTCCGAGAGCGCCCCGGCCTGGTGGAGATCGCGTACCTGGTGGGTCCGCAGCCCGGCTCCGACAACCAGCTCCGCCTGTTCCGTCGCGAACTCGAGATCGAGACGAACCACGATGCCCGGCAGATCCGTTTCTCGGACGAGGGGCTGGTCCTGCTGGTGGAGCACGTCGACGATTTCCACCTGGAATTCCTCTCCAAGGAGGCGGCCGAAGAGGCGCGGGAGGTGGAGGGCCTCGAACCGGAGTGGACGGAGCAATGGGTCGGCGGGTTCGGGCCCGAGAACCTTCCCGAGGCGATTCGCATCGTGATGACCGCCGGCGGGGAAAAGGTGGGCGCCCCGGACATGACCCTGCACCGGACGGTCCGGCTGGCGGATTCGGACGTGGAAAAGTCGATGCTTCAAGCGACGCTGGAGGAGAGCCTTGGCCTTGGCGAGTGAACGGCCTGGAAAAGCTCCACGAAAACCGCGAAGCCGACGGCGGGCGGTCGCCCTCCTGCTGACGCTCTTGTACATGGCGGTCCTGACGATCCTGTTGGCGCAGATGCAGACAACCACGTCGGTGGCCTACGAACGTCTCAGCCGTCGGATCAAGGAGCGGACGTGCCGGCGGGCCCTCGATTCCGTGCCCGGGCTGGCCTCCCGCATCCTGACCGAAGGCGCGGCCGGGCAACGGTTCGACAGCCTGGACGAGGAGTGGGCGAAGCCGAAGTACTTCAACATCGGCGACGTCCGAGTGGAGATTCTCATCACGGATTGCGCAAGACGGTACGACCTGAAGCCGCTCCTCGAGGAGAACCCGGACAAGCTCGAGCGCAACAAGGCGGACTTCGTGGCCTTTGCGGATGCCTGCGGGCTGGACCCGTTCGTCGGGGAGCGGCTGGCCGACGCCATCGCCCAGGAAGCCGAAGCCCGGCGCCTGGAGGACACCACGCTCGTCGAGGAAGAAGCCGAGGAGGGCCAAGGGGAAGACCAGGAGGAACAGACCGTCCGGTCGGAAGAGATGGTGCCGCTCTGGTTGGACGACGTCCTGAGCCTGCCCGGGCTGGCGCGAGAGGACCGCGAGGCGATCCGCCTGGCCGGGGCCGGCTACGAAGACCCCGTGACGCTGGAATGGAAGGTCGTTCGGTTCCTCGACGAAATCACGATGTGGCGGAAAGACCAGGTCAACATCAACACTGCGGGGCCCGAAGTGCTTCGTTACACGGTGCCGGGACTGCAGGAACAGGAACTCGTTGTGGACGAAATTCTGCGCTACCGGGCCGAAGGAGCCTTCAAGAACGTCTCGCAACTCGGTAACGTGGTCGGCGTGTCGGAGGACCTGGCGAATGAACTGGCTCGCAGCGTCCGGCTCAACAGCACGCGGTTCCGCGTCACCGCCACGGCGCGCATACAGGGGAGCGAGACAGGCGGGCTGCGGCGCCGGCCGGTCATGGAACTGATCATGGAACGACGCCCCAACGGCCGCTGCCGCGTGCTCTGGCGACACACGAACCTGTAGGAGAACGTCGTGGCTGAAACGGTTGCCATGCAGGTATTGGCGGACCGGGTGCTGCTGGCCGGAGCCGCTGCGGGCCCCGACGGCGTCCGCGTGACGGAGCTGGTCTCCCACCAGGTGGAAGCCGATCAGGATGCCCACGAAGTGGCCGCTCAGCTCGCGCGGGATCGCCGCATCGAAAACATCGGTCTGGGGCTGCTGGTGGACTGGCGCCAGTATTCCGTTCGCGACGCTTGGATTCCCTTCACGGCCATGGGGCAGATCCGCAGTACCATCAAGTTCGAACTCGAGGACGACCTGGACATCCCGGCGGACGAGCTACTGCTTCCTTTCGACGTGGTCGAGACGCGTCCCGACGCGAGCCACGTCATCGCCTGGGCGGCGCGGAAGGCGGCGGTCGGGGAGGCGCTGCAGCAGTGGGACCGCATGGGGCTGTCGCCGGAGTACATGCCGCCCGACGCAGTGGGACACGTCGGCCTCGTCCACTGGCTGGCGGCCGACCTCGCGGAGCAACCCGTCGTGGCTGTCTCCGGCGACGCCGACGGCGTGGATATTACGCTGCTTCAGGGGCGGACACTCTGGGCGCGGCGACGTTTTCTCGGCTTCTCCTGGGCAACCGACGCGGCGGGACAACCGCTGCAGGAAATCCGACGCATGTTCCTCAGCGTTCCCGGGTTCCCGGAGCCCGCGGCCGTGGTCAGCTTCGGAGCCGAGGCCGCCGACACGCTGGCCCGCGTCATCAGCGACGATCTCCGTTGCCCGGTCCGCACGGTTCAGCGACCCGAGAACATCCCCGGAGCCGAGGACATGATGGCCTGGCCATTGGTGGCGGGCGTCGCCGCAATGATGGCCGGCGGCGGGCAGCGGCCCCTGTCGTTCCGCGTGGAGGAATTCGAGCCGAAGGAAACCGCCCACGTGGTTTCCCTGCTCTCGGTGGTGGCGACCGCCCTGCTGGGCGTCGTGTTGCTGGTCGGCGGGGCATGGCTCCAACTGTCCGCCGCGAAGGTTCGGGCCGACAGCGCTGCGCTTCGCAGCCGGCTCACAGAATACTGGAAGGTGGCGGGCATCGAAGCGAAGCCCCCGCGACTTGTGCTGCTCGAAAGCGACCTTAGCCGACGCATCGAGGATGCCCGGCGACAGATCGAGAAAGCCAAAGAACACCCCAACGCCATCAAGCGGTTCCGTGAGCTTGGCGAAGTCCTGGCCGGGGTGCCCCAGGACATCTCCGTCGAGTTCGATCGGATCGACATCGCCAAAGACAACATCACCATCATGGGCAAGACGAACAGCTACGACGCGGCCACGCAGTTGAACGGCCACATGAACAGCAACTCGAAAAGGCTCTCCGCGACGCTGGAGAATATCGACACGCAGCCGGACGGCGCAGCCCGGTTCAGCATGAAAATCGCCTATACCGAGGCGCCGTAGGAGGAGAACTCTCGTGAAAAAGCCCCTGATCGGCGCGGCAGCCTTTGCTTTGGCCGCTCTGGTGTTCCTGATCTATTCCGCCGCGCGGTACGGCAGCGACGCCACGGCCGCGGAAGAACGCAAGGAGGCGTGGGAAGACACCGCGACGCTCCGCATGCAACTGGTGCAAACCAAGCGAGAGCTCCAGCAGGCCAGCATTCCCGATCCGCCCAAGGGAAGGGTTGACGTCCCCGGCACCCTGGGCGAACTGATCAAGCAGTGCGGCATCGACACCAACCAGATGAAGATCGACGCGGCGGCCGCCGGGGCCAATGAGCAGAGCCGAAGCAGCGTGCGCCTCACCAACGTCCCGATCCAGGCAATGGGCCAACTCTTCCGGCTCATCCAGTCCCGGCACCCGTACCTGACCGTTCGCGAGATCAAGATGCAGTCGGTCCGGGACAACCCGGGTTCGTTCACCTGGAGCGTTCAGATCGCGGTTCCCTCCGCAGGGTGACCGGTGCGCCGGGGTCGGCTCCGCCGGGATCGATGGCCCACCCCGAACCAAGGAATACGTGGCGCACGCGCTCGCCATGGAGCGCCCCCGGAATGCCGCAGACAACCCAGAGCAAAGGAGGAGGCACGCGATCCTGCACAGCACGCAAGCCGATTGTAACAATGAAACGGGGAATGCCCCGGCGACCGGCATCCCCCGCGATTCGACATATCTGGTGGGCGTTACAGGACTCGAACCTGTGACCTCACGGGTGTGATCCGTGCGCTCTAGCCGACTGAGCTAAACGCCCTTGACCGTATTATGTCCGGACCGGGCGGAAAAATCAAACCCATTTCCGCCTGCGCGGCCTATAGCCTATACCGCCGCGAAGCGCTCCAGGGCCTCCAGCGTGCGCTGCATGCCCTCCGGCACGGGAGCCTCGAACGTCATCCGGTTCCCCGTCAAGGGGTGCCACAAGGTCAACCGCCGCGCGTGGAGAGCGTGCCGCTCGAGCAGCACGGTCTGTACATCCTCCTCCCGGCCCGTCACGTCCGCCAGGGTGAACTCCGACCGGTTGCTGTAGAGCGAATCAGCGAGAATCCGCAGGCCGATGCTCGCCAGGTGGACTCGAATCTGGTGAGTTCGCCCGGTCCGGGGCTCCGCGCGGATCGCGGCAAACCGCCGAAATCGGCGCTCCACCTCGTAGACGGTCGTGGCGTCCTTGGCCCCCACGCCTTCAACGGCCATTTTCTCGCGCACCCGGCGATGGCGCCCGATCGGTCTGTCGATCCGGTCGGCGTCGCATTCCGGATGTCCCTCCACCAGGGCCAGGTACTCCTTGTGCACCCGGCGGTTCTCCCATTGCCGTGCGATCTGCGCGTGGGCCACGTCGGTCTTGGCCACCACGATCACACCGGTGGTGTCGCGGTC
>CAZGEE010000154.1:0-5134 GCA_964525035.1 uncultured Anaerolineales bacterium | reverse complement strand
TGTTCCGGATGGCCGCGACGAGGGTTTCCTCGCTGTCGAAGCGGGCGTCGGTCCGAATCAACTGCCCGGTTTTCTCGATGTACACCTCGTCGTGCCCGTTGACCATGATCTCGACGACACTTGGGTCGTCCAGGTAGGGCTGGATCGGGGCGAGGAACGAGCGCAGGGTCTTGGCGAAGATGCCCGACGGTTCGACCGTCTCCGCGGCCAACGGTTGCTGCTCGTCACTCATACCCGTTCCCCATAAAGATTAAACGCGAAACGGCGCCTGAGATTTCGCCGAAATCCCCGTTTCAGGCTCAAAATTAAGCAAACGGACGCCCGAAAACACCACGATAAAATGGTACTCAAAAGTGTTCCGGACGGCAAACCATTTCGGGGAGCTCGGACTCCGCCGTACGCCTTCACGGGTTGCTTATTCGGCCTGGAGAGGAACCCGACTATTCCACGCTCTTCAGGGAAAGACGTCGGGCTTCGGACCGCAGGTGCTCGGTGTCGAGGTCTCCCGCCCGCTCGATTTCGGTGGTGACGGTCCGGCCCGACTCGACGTCCAGTGCACTGACGTGCACCCGGCCGGTGGCATCGTAGCTGAAGGTCACCTTCACCCGGACCCCCGCGGGGCGCCCAGCCGGCAGGTCCGACACGATGAACCGGCCCAGCGTGCTGCAGGCGTCCGGGTCCGGAGCGTCGCCCTGGACGACGTGGAACGCGATAGCCCGCTGGTCTTCCAACGCGGTCTGGTAGGTCTTGGTGACGCTTGCCGGCAGACGTGTGTTTTTCGGGATGACCACGTCGTTGCGATAGTCCAGCGTGCGATGGTCCTTGATGACCAGGCCGAGCGCGTGGGCCGTGACGTCGCGGGTCCGAATCCGCCCGAGCCTCTCGGCCGTCTCGGCGCTGAACTCGACCAGGCGATCCTCGCTGTGGTACTCGAGGATCGCCGCGTGGATCGCGGCCCCCATGGCCACGGCGTCGTCCACGGGCACCGCCGGCTCGATCGGCCGTCCGCTGAGTTCCTCCAGCATCCGTTGGATCATCGGCATCCGCGTGCTTCCTCCCGTTGCCACCACGCGCTGGATGCCCGCCCACGTCACGCCGGCTTCCTCGAGCACCAGCTCGGTCGTCAGTCGCGTCATGGCCAGCAGGTCGGCCGTCAACGTCTCGAATTCCTTCCGCGTGACCTCGTAGTTGCCCCAGTGACCGCGATGGGATACCGGCACGCGCGTGGATTCCCTCCGGCTGAGTGCCTTCTTGGCGTCCTCGGCCGTCAGGGTCAGGTATGCCATGACCGCCCGGTCCTCTGCGGGGTCCTCGTTGAACTCCTTCCGGAACTGTTCGGCCACGTAATTGACCAACCGCTCGTCCCAATCCTTGCCACCCAGTTCCACGTCCCCGTCGGTGGCCAAGGTAATCAATTCGTGCCCTGTCTTTTCGATCACCGTGACGTCGAACGTGCCGCCTCCCAGGTCATAGACCAGGAAAACGCCGTCCTCCCCCGCCCCGCTGTACCCGTAGGCCAGGGCTGCGGCCGTAGGCTCGTTGATGATGGCCGCGACGTCGAGACCGGCGATCCGCCCGGCGTCCTCGGTGGCCTTGCGGCGCCGGTCGTCGAAATAGGCGGGCACCGTGATCACCGCCCGTTTCACCGGGCCGATGTGAACCGACGCGTCCTGAGCCACCTTTCGAAGGATCAGCGCGTTAACCGACTCGGGACGATAGCTTTCGCCGTCCACAGCGAATTGATAATTCGGGTCGCCCATGGAGCGCTTGATGTTGAAGACGGCCCGGTCGGGGTTCGCGAGCCCCTCGCGCACGGCATCGCGTCCGACCAGGACGCTCTCGGGTGCGAAGTAGACGACCGACGGGGTACGGAGGTCGCCTTCAGCGTTCGAAAGCATGCTCGGGTTGCCCGCCTGGTTCACCTGGGCGATGCTGGTGAGTGTGGTGCCCAAGTCGATGCCTACCGCAGGCGTTTTCGCGCCGGGCGAGCGATTTGCCTCCGTCATGGCCGGTTCCTCTTCCGGGGTTCACCTACGGATTATAATCGTAAGCCTTTTAAAGTCAAGCAGATGGCCCAACGAGGCAAGCGAGTCATTCCGGGCAACCTCCCTCGTGGAGTTCCCGCGCCTGATGCGGAACCCCTTTGGGGACGTGGCATTCGGCAAAGTCTCCTTTTTACTTCCGGCGCTGTCACCTACATCGCCTTCCGACCGGCAACATGCCTGCGGCCGGGACAGAGCGCGCGCGCCGGCTCCCGCGTCGAACTCGGGCACAAGGCCCCCGGCGGACACCAAGCCGAGCCGTCCCCATTTTCCCCGTTGCGAACCGCCGCCGGTTTGCTATCACTGTGGGGCGTTCAGGGCGTGACTCGGTTCCTTCGGGCTGCCGTGTGCCGACCGGAAGAGGCCCCATGCTGAAGATATTCGGGCGAACGATTGCAGTTGCGGCCGGGCTTGTCGCAATACTCCTTGGGTCGCAGTGGGTCTTGACGCGCGACGAACAACCGGAGTTGCGCCTGGAAGTCGCGGCGTTCGGGCCCAACGCAAACTCCCCCCTGTGGCGGTTCACGGTTCGCAAGGCGGGGGCCACGTACCTGGACGACCACCCCTGCTCTGTGCCCGACTTGTTCGCGCGGATCGGGCAGTTGGAAGGGCCGATGACGCTGTTCGGCGAGAATCGCGTTACCCGAGACCGTTGGCGCCTGGAACGTGACGCCGACGGCAAGGTCACGCTCAACGGTGCCGCCCACACGCTTGACGAACTGCGGTCGCGAATCGAGAGCTTCGTCGCCTCCCTGTCCATGCGCCCCACGAAGCCGGTCAAGGTGTCGGACGTCCTGGCCGCTAACCTGCCGCCGGGGACGTTCAGGAAAGTCTCCCTGCCGGAGTTCCCCTACCGGCGGGCGTGGCCGGACGCAACCGACGAGCCGGAGGTCGTCATCACGGAGTACCACGGTCACCCGATGCACCGGGATCCGGGCCTGATCCCGGATCGCTTGCGGCAGCACCTTCCGACGGACCTCCCGCCGGTGGAGCAGCGTCTGCCGGTCAAGCCGGCGGTGGTGCGCGGCTGGGACCCGGAAGAGCCGATCGGCCATTACGGGACGAAGGAAGAGCCGATGATCTGGCGCCGCTGCAGCGGCGACGATTACCGCAACATCTCGCGCAAGATCGGTTACCCGGCGCTGGTCCGTTTCGACGCGGGCGGACGCCTTCAGCCCAACCTCGCGTGGAAGTGGACCGTGGAGGAGAACAACCGGGTCTTCACGTTCTACCTGCGCAAGGGGCACAAGTGGTCCGACGGGCACCCGTTCACCACGCGGGACGTGCTCTTCGTCGCCAACGAGGTGATGCCGCTGCGCGTGAGCCGGCCGAACTGGGCGCAGGAGATCGACGGGTCGAGTGTCCTTTACGTGGACGACATCCTCGACTGGCAAGGCCTGGCCCGGGCGATCCGCCGGAAAGGCCCTTCCGGTCAGCCCCTGCCGGGCGACCGGGTCCGCGCGGTGATCGAGGCGGATGCGTCGGGGAAATTGGCACCGCTGAAGGACCTGCTGGAGCGCGCGGCGGCGGGCGAGGAACTGGACGCCGACGCCCGGGGGAAGATGGTGAGCCTGCTGAACTCGGTCTTCGGGTCGCGCGACTTCTACGATCCCGCGGCCTGGCGGGGCGTGGACTTCACCTCCGAGCTCGATCGCCTGCGCGAACGGGGCTACTCGCGCCTGTCGCACGAGCAGGTG
Organism: uncultured Anaerolineales bacterium; assembly: GCA_964525035.1. Lineage (GTDB taxonomy): Bacteria > Planctomycetota > Phycisphaerae > FEN-1346 > JAACEH01 > CAZGEE01. The sequence goes on along the minus strand of CAZGEE010000154.1, from coordinate 1,395 downwards.
ATGCGCTACAAGTTCCTCCAGTACCGTGCGGACTTTCTGCGCCGGGCCGATTCGATCCACGACGAGGAGGCGTGGCTCCAGGGAGACGTGACCCGCTTCAACGTGCTGTTGTTCCGGGCCGCCTATCCGGAGTTCGTTGCCCCCGCGCGCCGGAGTTGGGTGAAGGTGGAGGCGGTGCCGGACAAGAACGGGGACACGAGCCACATTCTTCGATTTACGTTCGAGAAGCCGAACGCCATTTTCCTTGAGAAGAACGCGACGTTCATGTTCTACTTCGAGCTGTTCTGCACGCCGCGGCACTTCTGTGCCCCGTATCACCCAAGCGGATCGGACAAGCTGAACGTGATCGACGTCCTGCGGTGGCGACCCTTCCTGGCCGCGCTGCGCGAGGCGAGCGCATCCGCCGAGCCCGCCCCCGCGCAGCGTGTGTGGAGGCGGCTGAGCCCCGAGATCAAGGGTGAGATCTCGGCCAGGTTGCCCTCCGACGAGCGCGGGGAAGACGTCGAGTACAAGCAGGGAATCGTGGACGAGCTGAATCGCGTGCTGGCCCGGCGGGACTTCTACGACGAGGAGGCCTGGGCCGACGTCGACCTGGAGACGGATTTGCAGCGCCTGCTCGACCGCGGTTACTCGGCGATCCAGCAGCGCGAGCGCCGCCGGGTGCACTCCCTGCTGCGCCTCGCCGACCTGGCGCGCCGCGACCAGGCGGAACTCGATGGGGCGGAGGTCTTCGAACGCAATCTCGGGCTGTTCCGCGCGGCCTTCGACGGCGATCCCTCGATGGAAGAGGACGAGCGAGACGCGACCAAGCTGGTGGCTTCCTGTCGCGAGGAGGCCTTGGACAAGCAGGCCCAGGCTCGTGGGTACCGCACGTGGGGAATTCTGTTCCGGGAGCTGCGCCAGTACCACAAGGACTGGCAGAAGAACAAGCCTACACTGTGTCCGTGGCGGGCCGTTTCGGACCCGGAGGACCGCACGATCCTGGCGGTACGCAATCCCTACTATTTCAAGGTGGACGCGGAAGGGAACCAGCTTCCCTACATCGATGCCATCGAGGACGAGCGCACCCCGCGGAAGGAGCACCGCCTGCTGAAGCTCCAGGCCGGCGAGGCCAACTTCCAGACGCGAAACCTCGAGTGGGACGACTACACCCCGTTGAAGCAGCGCGAGGAGGCGGGCGGCTACGAGGTGCGACTGTGGGCCAACGACTTCTGTGGCGAGATGACCTTTATCTGCTGCCAGCAGCACATCGACCCGGAGTACCGGAAGCTCCAGGCCGATCCGCGGTTCCGCCAGGCCCTGTCGCTCGCACTGAACCGGCAGGAGATGATCGACATCGTTTGGCAGGGTATGGGCGAGCCCGCCCAGTACAGCGTGCCGGAGGGGTCGCCGTAC
>CAZGEE010000153.1:0-5159 GCA_964525035.1 uncultured Anaerolineales bacterium | reverse complement strand
ACACGGTGCCGCCCACCCGGAGCGTTTTCGTCTTCGAGTTCAGTTGCACGTGGTACACGCTCTTTGGGGTGTTCCGGGTCAGGATGCGGCCTTCGAGGCGAACGTAGCGCGTCGCCGGTTCGAGCCACACCCGCGCCGGCCGGCCGGGCTGGGACGCGCTGAGGACGTGGACGTTGAGGCAGCTGTCGTTCACCACCAGGGCGCCCACGGGTGCGCCGTACCATGCTTTCAGGTCATTGGGATGCCAGTCCGGGTGGACCGTGCGGGAGCCGAACAGGGAGTCGTCATAGGCGAGGTCGCCCTCGATGCGCCGCAGCCCGCGTTCGGCCAGGATGAGAGCCCACTGCCGGAAAGCGGCCGTCACGTCGCCCTCGTAAAATCGGCCCGAGAAGTTGGGATCTCCTCCGCCGACGATGACCAGGTCCTGCCCCGAGGCGCCGGGCACCGTCCCCACGAACGTCCGGAACCGCCATCGCGGCCCGAGGCGCTCGAGGGCCGCGGCCGTGGCCACCAGCTTCATGTTGCTCGCCGGCAGGAGCGGGCGGTCGGCCTGGTGGGCGAACAGCGTGCGGCCGGTCCGCAGGTCCACGACGCTGACCGCGGTGTGAAAGTCGCGCACCCGGAGGTCCGCAACGAGTTCGCGCAGGTCGGCTGCGAGTTCCCGGGCGGCCGCAACGCCCTCCGGGCGCGGTTTCTCGGCCGCGCACGCCGGGGAAGCCGGCACCAGGATCGCCGGCACGGCCAGCAGAAGCAGCGCCGCGCGCAGCGCGGCGGAAAGGCGTCCGGACAATCGCGTATCCCTCCGTCCCTCGTCGACCTCGACAGGAGGTCGCGGCGGGATTATAATGCGGGGCGTTCCGTGGCTCAACCTTTGGACGCGCCGATGACCTCGAACGATTCGCCAACCCAGGTCGCCGAATCGCGGCTCCAGGCCCTGATCGACGCGGTCAACCGCATCAATACGCTCCAGCCGATCGACGATCTGCTGCTGCAGATGGCCCGGGAAGGCGCCCGCGCGCTGGAGGCCCAGCGGTGTACCGTCTGGCTGCTCGACCCGGAGCGCGAGGAGCTCTACTCGCGCGTCGCCATGGGCGTCGGGGATCGGCAACTGCGGATGCCGAAACACTCCGGGATCGCGGGGGACGTGTTGCGCACGGGCCGGCTCAGCAACGTCCCGGACGCCGCGGCCGATCCGCGTTTCAAGAAAGGGCTCGGCCAGAGCGACGAGTTCCGCACGCGAAGCATGCTCTCGGTCCCCCTGCGCGACCGCGAGGGCACCACCTGCGGGGTCTTCCAGGTGCTCAACAAGCAGCGAGGCCAACAGTTCAGCCCCGTGGACGAACGCCTGGCCGAGGCCTTCGCCTCCGCTACCGCCGTGGCGCTCCAGAACGCGCGGACGTTCGAGTCGGTGAAGCGCGACCGCGACCAGCTTGACGAGGAGAACGTCCGGCTCAGGCAGAGCATCGAGGAACCGTTCGGCCCCTGTGAGTTCATCGGCAACAGCCCCAGCATCCTCCGGGTCACGGAGATTGCCCGCCGCGTCAGCGACACCGACGTCTCGGTCATGATCACCGGCGAGTCGGGCACCGGAAAGACCCTGCTGGCCCGGTGCATCCATCACCACTCGTCGCGGCGCAACCACCCCTTCATCGACGTCAACTGCGCGGCGATCCCGGAGACCCTGCTGGAGTCGGAACTGTTCGGGATCGAAAAGGGAATCGCTACCGGCGTCGACCGGCGGATCGGGAAGCTGGAGGCGGCCGACGGCGGGACGATCTTCCTGGACGAGATCGGCGACATGCCGCCCGCCACCCAGGCGAAGATCCTGCGGGTGGTGCAGGAGAAGTGTTTCGAGCGGGTCGGTTCGCGCGAGACCCGCCGGGTGGACGTGCGGATCATCTCGGCGACGAACAAGGACCTCGCCGGCGAGATCGAGGGAGGGCGGTTCCGCGAAGACCTGCTGTATCGGCTGAACGTGGTAACGCTCCACCTCCCGCCCCTGCGCGAGCGGCGCGAGGACATTCCCGTGCTGGCGGCCCACCTGCTCAAGCAGCTCGGCGGGGAGTACGGCCGGCCGAGCCCGCGCCTCGGCGAGGAGGCCCTGGCGCGGCTCGCGGCCTATTCGTGGCCCGGCAACGTCCGGGAACTCGAAAACGAAATCGCGCGCAGCCTCGTCCTCGCCGGCGACCGCGAAGACCTCAGCGTGGAGAACCTCTCCGAGAAATTGCAGCAAGCCCCCGACCGCGCAGAAGGTGGTCCGGCTCTCCGCACGGCAGGGTCCCTGGCCGAGCACGTCGAGACGTTGGAGCGCCGCCTCATCACACAGGCCCGCGAGAGCACGGGCGGGAACAAGACCCGCATGGCCCGGCTGCTGGGCCTGTCGCGGGAGGGACTCCGCAAGAAACTGGCCCGTTATCGTATGTCCTGACGCTTCAACACCTTAGGACCGCTCAAGCCCTTCGGCTTCGCCAACTTCGTGGGCGCCTGCGCTGTGGGCGGCTTTAAGGCCTTTTTGCTCCATTTCGTCGAATTCTCGCCTCCAAAACCCGGTTTGAGTGACCACCCCGTGGGCGCTCCTCGCGGGTGGGCCGAGAGAATCTCTCCCGCTAAGCACCTCTAAGCCGCTCCCCTATAAGGACTTAGCGTTCTCCTGGTGTTTTACGGCCTTGTGCGGCACGCCGATTGCTCCAGTAAAAAGACGGGAGAAGCCAAAGGGTCGCTACGAGATCGCACTGTTAACGGGCGGCCGGACAAGCCCCTCCCAAGAGGGGCCAAAAAGTGAATACGATCGGCACGCGACCGAGGGGTGGGCTGATTGCAGCCGAGCAGGGCGACTCCGGTCGGCGGGTATCCGCGCCTGTCGGCCGGGGGCCCCCCGGCTCCCGAGGAACACGGAATGACTTCGCAAAGTAGGAACAAATCGTCTCGACTCTCAGAAGGTCGAGGAGAAACCGGGAAAGGCGTGCTGCGAAGCATGGCGGGTATGGCGATCGGGCCGTGCTTCCATTGCGTACACCGCTGGCGGTGCTGGCTCCGAAGCATGGGCTGGCAGCGCGTCGGCCGCCCGGGGACGGGCCGGTCAGTCGTAAAACGAGAGCGGTCCACCAACGTGCGAAAGTCGGCGCACCGTCGGTTACAGAATGATCCCTGTCGGCCCGGGAGGGAGGCCGGCAGATAACGGCGGAAGACGTTTCGACGTCCCGGGTACCCCAGGCAGGGCAGCCTGGACGCCTGAGGGGGGAGGCATAGATTGCTTGCGTGGTTACGGAAACCCGGGTAGCTTTTTTTCGTATTGAAACGTCCTTTGCCGCTTAACGAGCCCGTCGCTCTCGCAGTCGCGCTACCCTGGCCGCGATCTGCTTGAGAGTCGGCGGGCTTCCTTTTTGCGCCAACGGGAGCGGGCGGCCCCCGTGACAGGGCGTCCTAGTGATCGGGGCGGGGCTCAGAAACAGTTCGTGGGGAGAATGCTCGGGTGATATTCCGGAAATAGAATTTCCATTGCCCGCACGAGCCGCCGCGGGATGCGCACATCGGCGCATCCGGCGAGGCGATCGGCCGGCTGGTAGCCGACCAGCAGTTGCACCAGCCGGTCCTGGCGTAGCCGGACGCGCCCCCGGATGGAAGGGCCGCGCCGGTGCCCGCAGGGCGCAAGGGCCAGCTCGGCCCAGCCGAGGTCCGTGTCGAACGTGACTTCCACTCGCCGCCCGGCCAGGGGCGAACCTGCCCACCGGGCTTCCAGTTCCGGCCGGACTTTCTCGACAGTGCGTTGCAGGCCGAGGATGCGCATCATGCCGCCGCCGGTGGCGCGGGTGGTCCGCGAGAACTCCGCGCCGAGCTCCACGGCCAGGCGCGAGGCGGGGTGGGTCGGGCTTAAGAACATCTCGATTTTCTCGCACACTTTGCGGCGGCAGCGGCGGCCCAGCCACGTTAGCATCCAGCGGAGAACGTCGTCGTCCGCGGCGGCCAGCTCGGGCACCCGCACCGCCTTGGGGTCGTCGTCCTCGAGGAGATAGCCGACCATCTTGCGCCGCCGGTAGAACGCGGTCACGATCGGGCGACTGCGGTAGGTTGCGCCCCGCAGGTACCCGGGCCAGCTCGACCGCCGCCGATCGACGCCGAAGCCGACGTCTCGGAGGCAGTGCCGGTACAGCGGCAGAACCTCTGCGTGTCGCCCCGCCGGGAGCCGCCGCGCGCGCAGGCTCATCGGCCCGCCCACTACGGTCCGGCCGGCGATCTCGACGCGGTAATCGTTCAGCGCGGTGCGAAAGCCGAACTTCTCGTAGAAGTCGGGAATGCCGAACAGCATGCCCAGGTCGCGGCCGTCGCCGGCCATCACCGCGAGGGCCCGCTGCAGGACCCGGCGGCTGTAGCCTTTGCCCCGATGCTCGCGCCGGGTGAACACGTTCCCGAAGCCGCCGAAGCTCAGCGTCGCGCGGCCGATACGGAGGACCCCATACGGCACCTCAACCCAGCTCACCGCCTGCCCGTTCAGCAGGAGCTCGACGCGTCGCCCGTGCTTGCGGCGATGGACGGCCAACTCGCCTTTCGCGGCCTTTTCCATGCTCCGGTGCTCCCCCTTCGGTCGCGGAGGTTTTGCGGCGCCTTGTAACGCGCCCATGGCAGGGGCTATACTCTCCCCGCAGCGACGGGTTGTCAACCGCCCACGTCGAAAGGAGGTTGCCGTGACGTCGCGCGAGCGCCTGCTGGCCCTGCTCGCCGGGGAGCCCACGGACCGGATCGGCGTGCACGTCCTCGGCGTCCGGCCGTGGACCCCCTGGTGGCTCGAAGGCCGGCACGAAAGCTATCGCCCGCTGATCGAGGCCGTCCGCGCCCGGGCCGACATCCTCAGCCCCATCGGTTTCGACACCGGCTTCTTCGGCACGGCGGCGCCCGTCGAGCGACGGGAAACCGTCGAGCCGGTGCCCGGCCACCCCGACGTGGAGCACCGCGTGACGGTGGTGGAGGGTCCGCGCGGCCCGCTGCGCAGGGCCGTGGCGGTCAACCGCCGCGAGCCGGTGCCGATGCCGGTGGAGCATTTCATCAGGACGCTGGAGGACCTGGAGAACTTTCTCGCGATTCCCTACGAGCCGCCCCGGCCGGAGATCGCCCCCCTGGTGGAGCGCGACCGCCGGCTCGCCGACCGCGGGCTCGTGCTGATC
>CAZGEE010000152.1:0-5162 GCA_964525035.1 uncultured Anaerolineales bacterium | reverse complement strand
CTTCGAGGGGGCCCGGATCCGCTACGGGATGCGCGCTTCGGCCGGGGCCATCGACCGGGTGGACGTGCGGGACGGGAAGCTCCGGGTACACACGATCGGCGACGAGCCGGCCGTCGGCATCTGCGGCACGGGCCTGATCGAGGCCGTCAGCACGGCGCTCGAGACGGGAATCGTCGACGCGACAGGCCGGATCCGTTCTCCCGACGAGGTACCCGGCCTGGCGCCCGAATTGGCGGACCGCGTCGTTCGGAACGACAACGAGCCGGCGATCGTTCTGGTAGACGGACACGAGAGCGATTCCGGCCATCCCGTGCTTCTGACCCAGAAGGACGTCCGCGAGGTGCAATTGGCGAAAGGAGCGGTTCACGCCGGGGCCCACGTGCTGATGGCCGAGATGGGCGTCGAGCCGGCGGCGCTGGACGAGGTGCTCCTGGCCGGGGCGTTCGGTAATTACATTCGTCCCGACCGGGCGCGCAACGTCGGCCTGTTGCCCCACGTGCCGGTTGAGAAGGTCCGTTTCGTCGGCAACGCCGCCGGAACCGGCGCGCGGATGCTCCTGCTGAACCGCGGGATGAGGGAAACCGCCGAACGGGTCAGCCGGGACGTCCGACATGTGGAACTGTCCGCCCGCGCGGACTTCCAGATGCTGTTCGCCGAGGCGATGATGTTCGCCACGTAAGAAAGCGAATGCATGGACTTCGACCTGCTGCTGACGATTGCCCTGGAGGTGATCCTTCCGGTCATTATCATGGCGGGCCTGGGCTACGTGCTCGGCCGCTTCCGCGTGCTGGAGCCCGAGCCCGTCGCCAAACTGTATATGTCGGTCTTCGCCCCGGCGCTGGCGTTCGTGAAACTGACCGAGGCGCAACTTTCGGGGGCGGATTTCGGCCGGGTGTTCGCCTTCTGTTTCATCGCCGTCGTCGTGCTGTTCGCCGTGGCGCGTTTCGCCTCGGTCTTCCTCGGGCACGACCGGGGCATGCGGGGGGCCTTCGCGAACTCGGTCATCATGTACAACTCGGCCAACTATGGCCTGCCGGTGCAGGAGCTGGCGTTCCCCGGCCTCGGCTCGGTGATTCAACCCATTGTCCTGATGGCTCAGACCCTCGCATGCTTCTCCCTGGGCACATTCAACGCCGCCTCGAACAGCCCGAGCCTCTGGGCCACGCTGAAGCGCGTCCTGGCCCTGCCCCTGACGTGGGCCCTGGTGTTGGGCGCCTTGTTCCGCGTGGGCGGAATCACCGGCAAGGAGATCTCGGACGCGGTACCGATGCTGTGGACGCCGCTCGAATACTTCCAGCGGGCATTGGTTCCGGTGGCGCTGCTCTCGCTGGGCGTGCAGCTCTCCCGGGTCCGAATCCGGGGGAAGGTGAGAAATATCTCCGTGGCGACGGCGCTGCGCCTGCTCCTCGGGCCACTTGTCGGCCTGGGGATCGGTGTGCTCCTCGGGCTCAGGGGGGACCTGCTCGCCGTCCTGGTCGTGTCTCTCTCGTTCCCCTCCGCCGTGTTCTCGAGCGTGCTCGCAACCGAGTTTCGAAACCACGCGGAGTACGCTGCCGCGGCCGTTTTCGTCTCGACGGTCGTCAGCATCGTTACGGTGACGATGACCATCTACCTGGCGCGCGTTTACCTGCTTCCGTGAGGGTCGCGCGAGGCGCCGGACCGCCGCAATCGGCCTGCGACGCCACCCCGAGTTGAAAGCGTTTGACTTGGGACGGGTTCTTTGCTACGGTTCCCGTTCTATATGTGGAGAAGCGGCCGCACCGTCAGCGGAGCGGCGGCCGAGGCGGGGGAAGCAGACCACCTGCCGTTGCAGGGCGAAAACAAGGTCTTTGACAGAGGGAGAGTTCAGTCATGGCAAAGAAGCTGGTCTACTTCTTCGGCGGGGGCAAGGCCGAAGGCCGTACGGAAATGAAACAAATGCTCGGCGGCAAGGGGGCCAACCTGGCGGAGATGACCAATATCGGGCTCCCCGTTCCGCCGGGATTCACGATCGTTACCGAGGTGTGCGACCTGTACTCCAAACAGGGTCAGAAGTGGCCGGCCGGGCTTACCAAGCAGGTCGATCAGAACATCCGCAAGCTCGAAAAGGTCATGGGCCAGCGGTTCGGCGACAATGAGGACCCCCTGCTGGTCAGTGTGCGCAGCGGCGCCGCCGTCAGCATGCCGGGCATGATGGACACGGTCCTGAACCTGGGTCTCAACGAGCAGGCCGTCCAGGGACTGAGCAAGAAAACCGGCAACGAGCGGCTCGCCTGGGACGCTTATCGGCGCTTCATCAACATGTACGGCGACGTGGTCATGGGCATCGACCACGAGCACTTCGAAAGCGAGATGGAGAAGCTCAAGAAGTCGCGCAAGGCCAAGGTCGATACGGACCTCACCGCCGACGACCTCCGGGAACTTTGCGACCGGTACAAGAGGGTCTACAAAAAGCACGTCAAGAAGGCCTTCCCGGCCGATCCCCGCAAGCAGCTCGACGGGGCCATCGACGCCGTCATCAATTCCTGGAACAATTCCCGGGCGGTCCGCTATCGCCAGCTCAACAACATCACGGGCCTGCTGGGCACCGCCGTCAACGTGCAGGCGATGGTCTTCGGCAACATGGGCGAGGACTCCGGCACCGGCGTCTGCTTCACGCGAAACCCGTCGACGGGCGAGAATAAGCTCTACGGCGAATTCCTCATGAACGCCCAGGGCGAGGACGTCGTGGCCGGCATCCGCACGCCGGAGCCGATCGCCGACCTGTCGAAGCACCTGCCCGAATGCCATGACCAGCTCGTGGAAATCAAGGATCGGCTGGAGCAGCACTACCGCGACATGCAGGACTTCGAGTTTACGATTCAGAGCGGCACGCTCTACATGCTCCAGACCCGGACAGGCAAACGGACCGCGACCGCCGCAGTGAAGATCGCGGTGGACATGGTCCGCGAGAAGCTGATCAACAAGACCACGGGCGTGTTGCGCGTCGAGCCGGGCATGCTGGACCAGTTGCTGCACCCGTGGTTCGATCCGAAGGCAAAGAAGGACGTCGTGGCCACGGGCCTTGCCGCGAGCCCGGGCGCGGCCACCGGCAAGGTGGCCTTCAACGCGGAGGATGCGGAGCGGATGGCCGAGATGGGCGAGCCGGTGCTCCTGGTGCGCCACGAGACCAGCCCCGAAGACATCGGCGGCATGGCCGCGGCCGAGGGCATACTGACCTCCACCGGCGGCATGACCAGCCACGCCGCCGTGGTGGCCCGGGGGATGGGGAAGACCTGCGTCGCGGGCTGTGGGGCCGTGCACATCAACTACAAGAAAAAGCAACTCTCGGTCGAGGGAAAGACCGTGAAGGAAGACGCCTGGCTGAGCATCGACGGCACGTCGGGAGAGGTGATGCTCGGGAAGGTCCCGACCGTCGAGCCGGAGCTTTCGGGCGACTTCGCCAAGCTCATGGACTGGGCCGACTCGTACCGAAAGATCGGCGTGCGCACCAACGCGGACAGTCCCCACGACGCGGGGCTGGCCCGGCAGTTCGGCGCCGAGGGCATCGGCCTGACGCGGACCGAGCACATGTTCTTCGAAGGGGAGCGCATCTGGGCCGTCCGCGAGATGATCATGGCCGAGGACGAGAAGACCCGCCGCGCGGCCCTGAAGAAGCTCCGCCCCATGCAGCGGAAGGATTTCGAGGGCATCTTCAAGGCCATGGACGGGCTGCCGGTGACGATCCGGCTGCTCGATCCGCCGCTGCACGAGTTCCTGCCGCAGGACAGCGGGACGCAGCGCGAGATGGCCAATCGGCTGGGCGTCAAGGTGGCCGACGTCAAGAACAAGGTCCAGCAGCTTCACGAGATGAACCCGATGCTCGGCTTCCGGGGATGCCGCCTGTCGATCGTGTACCCCGAGATCGCCGAGATGCAGACGCGGGCCATCGTCGAGGCCGCCTGCAACGTGAAGAAAAAGGGCGTCAAGGTGGAGCCCGAGATCATGGTTCCGCTCGTCGGCACCGGCAGGGAGATCGAGCTTCTCGCCGACGGTATCCGCAGCGTCGCCGACGAGGTCCTCAAGAAAAAGGGCGTCAAGGTCAAGTACAAGGTCGGCACCATGATCGAGATTCCGCGGGCCGCCCTCATCGCGGACGAGATCGCCGAGACGGCCGAGTTCTTCAGCTTCGGCACCAACGACCTGACACAGATGACCTTCGGCTACTCGCGGGACGACGTCGGGACCTTCGTGCCGCAGTATGTGAAACGAGAGATCCTGCCGCGCGACCCGTTCCAGGCGCTCGACCAGGCGGGCGTGGGCCAGTTGATCCAAATGGCCATCAAGAACGGACGCTCCGCCCGCAAGGGACTCAAGGTCGGCATCTGCGGCGAGCACGGGGGCGAGCCTTCGAGTGTCGAGTTCTGCCACCGGGCCGGGATGGATTACGTTTCGTGCAGTCCCTTCCGGGTGCCGATTGCGCGGCTGGCAGCGGCCCAGGCGGCGATCGTCGAGGCCTCCGAGAAGAAGTCGGCCGCTCGGAAGAAGAAGTCCAAGGCGGCCAAGCGGAGCGGTTCGAGCCGCAAGAAGTCGGCGAAGAAGCGTAAACGGGGCAAGTGATCCGTTGGTGGCCGGCTAGGCGAACCACGGGGCGCGCGGACATCCGCGTGCCCCTTTTTGTCGCGCGAGGCCCGGCCCGGAACGCCGCCCTTTGGCGGGAGGTGTCGATTCGCTGACCTCACCGCCCCCGGCGCGGGAAAGTCACCTCTTGGCGTTCGAGAGTACGTTCGGTGCTCGGAAGGCGCAAGGGGAAAGGCGACCCGTTTCGCCGGGCCGCCTTTCGCTGGTTTTCTGCTCGTTGGAGTGGTGCGCCGGCCTGCGATTTACTTCTCGGTTCGCTCCACGGTGCTGCTGAGGAAGCCTTCGAGCTTCCGCGCCCGCACGGGATGCTGCAGTTTCCGCACGGCCTTGGCCTCGATCTGCCGGACCCGCTCGCGGGTCACCCGGAAAATCCGGCCCACCTCTTCCAGCGTATAGGTATACCCGTCGCCGATGCCGTAACGCAGCTTGATGATCTCACGCTCACGGTACGTCAGCGTGTTGAGCACGCTTTCGATGCGGTCGCGAAGCATCTCCTGCGTGGCGACGGTCACCGGGCTCTCGCTGCGCTGGTCCTCGATGAAGTCGCCGAAGTAGGAGTCCTC
>CAZGEE010000151.1:0-5181 GCA_964525035.1 uncultured Anaerolineales bacterium | reverse complement strand
GCTGGAGCCGACCACGTTGACGATACCGAGGGTCAGGGCTCCCTTGTTCTTGGCCTCGCGGATTGCGGCCAGCGTGTCGGCCGTCTCCCCGCTCTGGCTGATGGCCACGACCACGGTGCCCTCGTCGAGGATGGGATTGCGGTAGCGGAACTCGCTGGCGTACTCCACTTCGGTGGGAATGCGGGCCAGGTCCTCGAACATGTACTCGCCGATCAGGCCCGCGTGCCAGGCGGTTCCGCAACCGGTGATGACGATCCGGCGTGTGCGGGTCAGTTCCTTGGCGTAGTTGGCCAGTCCCCCAAGGACGGCCTGAGCGTTGTCGACGTCGATCCGTCCGCGCAGCGTGTCGGCGAGGCTCCGCGGCTGCTCGACGATTTCCTTCAGCATGAAGTGCGGGTAGCCCTTCCGCTCGATCTCGTCGAGGCTCCACTCGACTTCCTGCACCTCCTTGCTCGTGGGGACCGCGTCGATGGTCGTGGTATGAAACGTTTCGCGGGTGACCGTGGCCACCTCGCGGTCGGCCAGGTAGATGACGCGGGTCGTGTGGGCGATGATGGCCGAGGCGTCGCTGGCGACCACGTATTCGCCGTCGCCGATGCCCACGATGAGCGGGCTGCCGTTCCGCGCCGCCACCAGCGTCTCGGGATGGTCGGCGTGAATGACCGCAATGCCGTAGGTCCCCCGCACGTCCTTAAGACCGCGCCGAACCGCTTCGGCAAGATCGCCGTTGTAATACCGGGCGAACAGGTGCGGCAAGACCTCACTGTCGGTTTCGCTGCGGAACGCGACCCCGTCCTGCTCGAGAAGCTTTCGGAGGGCCCCGTGGTTCTCGATGATCCCGTTGTGCACGACGGCGATCTTTCCGGCGGCATCCGTGTGGGGGTGAGCGTTCTCCAGCGACGGCCCGCCATGCGTCGCCCACCGGGTATGAGCGATTCCAAGTTCGCTCGGCACCGCGCCGCGAGCCGCGAGCCTCTCTTCCAGCACCGAGATGCGGCCCACCGCCTTCTCCGCCTGGAGCCCCATGTGCGTGCGCAGCGCGACGCCGGCGCTGTCATAGCCGCGGTACTCGAGCCGCTTCAGGCCTTCGACGAGGATGGGCTCCGCATTCCGCTCCCCGATGTACGCGACGATCCCGCACATGGCAGCCTCCCCAGGTTTGTGCGCCTCCGCCGACAACTTCCTCCGCCGGTCCGGGTATCGTATTCATCGGCAGGGCGCCCACTTCTCATTAAGGCGAGGACGCGACGCCGGGCTCTTCGAAAAACAACGCCGCGGCGGCGACAACCCCGCTAGCCCCGGCTCTCGTACAGGCAGCCGCACGGCAAATGGTGCACGGGCACGTCGAGACGTTCGCCGAGCCACGAGGCCAAGCCGCGCATGCCGGGTTCCTCCGCGGTGGCGTGATTGACCAGCATCAATCCCACCCCCGTGTCATAGGCCCACTGGGCCGACTCCCACGTCCGCGTCCCGTCATCGGTCAGCACCAGGGCGTCCGCGCCCATGGCGGCCATCTCGCGGTACGGCGTGATCGCCCCCGTGCCGGTGGCCAAACGGTGCACGGCCTGGGCCGGATCCCCCACGAGGGCCACGTGCTGCTGGCCGAGCTCGCGAACGCGCTCGAGGATCGTCCCGGCGACGCCACCCAAGGTGGAACCGGGCGGCAGGTCGAATGCCCGGAGGAACCGCCGTCGTTCGGCCGGCTCGCCGGCGAAGCCGAGGAAACGCGCCCAGGAATCCGCTACGCCGACTTCGGGCATCACGTCCCATACGTCGTGACAACGGTAAATGGTCAGCCCGCAGGAACGGAGGAAGTCGCGCTTTGCGGCCTCGGCCTCGTGCGGGAACTCCCCCTCCTCGGTGTAAGAGTACAAGGGCTCGTGCGTGACGAAGAAATTGCACCCGAGCGCCTCGGCCCGTCGAAGTTGAGGCAACGTGCTGGACCAGCAGACGGCCGCCGCCTTGATGGGGCGGTTTCCGTCGCCCCACAGCACGCGGTCCCACGGCGGATCACGGTAGTCGCCCAATCCCGTGACCTTGAGCATCCGGTCCACGTCGTTACCCGTCATCCCTGTACCCTCACGCCCATTCGATTTCCAGGCTGACGATACGCTTCGGGGCCGCCTCCACCGGAAGCCAACCGCCCTGCGGTTCCTGCCACGGCCCCGTGGGCTCCTCGTCGAGCCGGCATGGCCGGAATCGGGCCACCGCCCGGCTGAAACGCACCCGCTCGGCCGCCGGTCTTTCGCCGTAGTTGACCAGCCGCAGGATTGTCGAGGCCCCCTGCTCCGCCGGCTTCAGCGCCGTGACCGACAGCTCGCCACTCTCCAGGCTCATGAGCTCCTGCTCTGCGGGGAGGTCGGCCTCCGGGCATGCCCACTGCACCACGTGCGTGTAGAGCCCCGCGGTAAAGGCCCGCGCCTTGCGTTCGACTTCCGCGGCATTCCAAGGGCCCGCCAGGGGCGCGAGTTGCCAGCGCAGTCGGAGCTCGCCCTGCACCTGGCCGCCGGGCTGGTCGAGGACCGACGCGCTCCAGTTCCGGGCGAACGACCGGCACAACGTGACCAGCATGGTGCGCCGTTCGTCCTCGCGGACGCCCGCCTCGTGAAGCCCCTCGGTCGTGAGCGCCAAACCCCGCTGCCCGTCGTGGGCCGCCAGGAAGCGCGTCATCGGCTTGACCTCCTGGTCCGGCTCCCGGTAACCGTCGAGTTCCATCAGGCGCACCGGGCGGCGCACCACGTCGAACGGCGTCTCCGACAGCGCCTCGTCCACGTCCAGGTCGGTCGGCAGGAGGAGCCGCAGGCAGTGATCGCGCACCACGTTTTCGATCCGAGTCTCGCATTCCAGGGTGTCGCCGCCGCGCCGGAGTGTCAGCTCGTGGGCCACGTCCACCTCGCGATGCGTCGAGCTCCTCTCGCCGCGGCGCGTGTCGAACTCCACGGGGAGGTTCAGCCGACGGGTCACCCGATAGGTAACCTTCTCACTGCCGTCCGCCACCTTCGCCACGGTCGCCGAAGAGGCACGGCTGGAATAGATCTCGTCGCACACGGGCCGAAAGTGGTTCCACCCGTCGCCGACGTCCGCGGTGTCCTCCAAAGCGCCGAGATCGCGGTACACCGCCCCGTTCCGCTTGTCCGTAAGCGAGAAGTTTCCGTTCTCCCCGATGGCGACGCGAAGGGTCTCGTTCTCCATCACGCCGGGCGACGGCGACATCGAATCGCGCACCAGCCTCCGCCGCGCGAGCTTTCTCACGATCAGCGTGGTGTACCCGGCCGCGGGAAGCCGCAGCCGAGCGGCCACCTCGACGGGCCGCCGCATCTCGAACACGGAATAGCCGTGCGGCCGCTGGAACGACGTCTGAACGGGCGACCCGCGGCGCAGCACCTGGTAGGGGACGGCCCCGCCGGCCCCGTCGAGCAACTCGAACGTCTGCGAGTCGACCGGATCGTGGCGGCCCACCGACTCGTCCTCCTCGCAGGGAAGCGGCAGCCGAAGGTCGGCCACGACCTCCCGCTCCACCGGCAGGGGATTCCAGACCTGGAAGACCGTATCGCCGTCCTCGGTGGCGACGGCGGTGCGGTACGCCACGGCCTCGGCCGCCTCCCGGCGGACCACCTCGCCCAGAAGCCGCGCCTGGTCGAAGCGGTACCGCATGTCCTGGTGAACCTGGTCGAGACTGCAACCGCAGATGCTGTCGTGCGCGTGGTTGCGGAGCAGATGCTTCCAGGCCATTCCGCGATAGGCGGCGCCCCCGTCGTAGCCGAACGGCTCGGCCAGCACGGCCAGGGGCTCGGCCCAACACTCCAGCAACGTCTGGCAGTGAACGTTCGCCTGTTTCAGCGGAATGCGGCTCGAGAACACGTTGTTCAGGACGGGGCCGGCCGCCCGCGCCGGCTCCCGCAACTCGCCCTGTCGGACCGCCCAGTCGGCGCTCAAGGGCCGCACCTGATCGACGTAGGTCTCCAGCGAGGCCCACGTGAACTCCCACTCGGGCGCCTTCTCGCCCGCGCGGTGGAGCACGTCGACCATGGCCTCCTCCGCCGGGCAGTGGTCGAACGAATCCAGCACCAGCACCGTGTCCATGCCGGTGCGCTGCTGCTCGGCCCGGGCGACGGCAATCAATCCATCCGCGGCCGCGTCCACGTCGAGCGGGTCCTCGCTGTTCCACCGGGGTACGCGAAACGCGTTGCACATGCCGTACATGCCCCCGTCGGGAATCTTCAGTCCCAGGACCTCCGAGCCGTCGGCAGCCGCCCAGCGAAACCGCACGGGCCCCGTTTCGTCGTTTGCCCCGCGGCCAAACACGGCGTTGTCGATGCCGAATCCGCGCAAGATCTGCGGGAGTTGGCTGTTCTGTCCGAACATGTCGCAGACGTAGCCGACGCGGTGGGTGTCGCCCCCGAACGCCCGGGCCACGCGGCTGCCCGTCAGCAGGTTGCGCACCAGGGCCTCCCCGCTCGGGAGAAACTCGTCGGGCATCGTAAACCAGGGGCCGACGTGGATGCGGCCGTCGCGGATGAAGGCCGTCAGCCGCTCGCGATTCTCCGGGCGGACGGCCACGTAGTCCTCGAGCAGGGACGTCTGACCGTCGAGGAAGAAAAAGCGGAACGCCTCCCGCCGATCCAAAATCTCGAGCAGCGAGTCGACCACCCGGACGAACCGTGCGCGAAAACCCTGAAACGGAAGGTACCACTCCGGGTCCCAATGGTGCCCCTGGACGTACACGGCCCTGTAGCCATGCGGGGTGCCGCTCTTCTGTTGCGAGCTCACGACGAATCTCCTCTCTGCTTGCTCCAGGCCGAACCCAACACGTTAAACCGATTATTGTAGGAGCCGTCCGTCGGGCTGACCACGAAAAACGGCGGAGGAGCAGAGGGAACGTGTTGCGACACACCCGGCCCCGGCGACATGTTTCCACAGCCGGACGGGCCTCTTATAATCAGGTGGTATCCGCAGTCTGCGGCAGCGAACGTCAAAGGACTCCTGGCGAACCTGGCATCCACTCTTTGAAGGAGCAGAGCGTGTCGTACGATTCTCCCGCAGCCGATCAGCACACTCACGACGAGGAGAGCCAGTGGGCTCGCATCCTTGCTCGGGGCGACCCGGCCCGGGGAATGGCCCTGGTGCTCATCCAGAAGTTCTGCGCGGCCGTCCACGAGTACGAGCCGAGCTGGTCCGCCG
>CAZGEE010000150.1:0-5183 GCA_964525035.1 uncultured Anaerolineales bacterium | reverse complement strand
CGATCCCGAGGATCACCATGTCCGCCAGGCTGGTGAAGTTCGTAATCTCGTTGCGCACGTGCCGGAGGGCCTCGGTCAGGTCGTACCCGCCGTTCAGGCTCGAAGCCAGCAGGCAGATTCCGTCCACGGCGTGACCGTCGGGCAACTGCTCGACCGCGAAGATCACGATACCGCTGCCCGCGCTCAGGCCGATCAGGTGAACCGGCCGACCCCGGTGGCTGTCCATGTAGAGCCGGACCCGACCGGCCAGTTGCCGCGCGATGCGGCGGTTCCGCGCGACGTCCGCCTGGTCCCGCAACAGGTCGTGCTCCGACCACTCGAAGACCTCCATGGCGTGGTCGACGCCACCGTTGTTCAGCCCCTTGCGAATCTGGTCCGGCGCCCGCGTGATTCCTCCCGCACCGTCCAGCACCACCACCAGTCCCTGGGCGTACCGCTCCGGGGTGGTGTAGTCGACAGGGGCGCAGCCAAGGAGACCGGCAAGCAGCATCAGAACGGCGATCGCGAGGACAGTCCGGCTCACTCCGCCTCCTCCCCGTCCGCCGAGGCGGCTCGGCTCGTGGCCCTCGCCTCGGTGATCGGACGAAAGACCTCGGCCGGCTCGGCCCCCATCAGAACCGGCGCGATGAATTCGCGGGCGAACCACGGGCTGGCCCAGCCCATGTGGCCGCCCAGATGGCCCTTGGCCAGAAGCTCTGCGCTCCACCGGGCCTGGAGGACCTTGTCATACGGAGCCCGCTCCTCCGGGGAAAGCCCCTCGGGCAACCGGAATCCTACCAGGCCGGCCCCCACCGTGTGCTTTCGGTCCATGGTGGCAAAGACGCTGGTGCCCACGGCCATCAAGGGAATATCGGCCGGCGAGTACGTCACCAGACACTTTTCCTTTACGTGCCGCAGGGCCGTCGCCAGGTTCCGCCGGGGGTCGAGGGCGGGGGCCAGCAGAAAGCAGTCCTCCACTTGCACCTCCGGCGACATGTTCTCCAGGGCGAACACGGCCATCCCGGCCCCGCCGCTGTGCCCAATCAGGTACACCGGCCGCCCGGGATAGGATTGCCGGTAATTCTCCACAAGCCTTGCCAGTTCCTCTGCCCGACGACGATTGCCCTCGGTGTCGATCAGGTCCGCCACGAACATCCCGGCGGGGCCGTGGCCCCAGGGGAAAATGTGGATCGCGCAATCCACGCCGCCGTCGACCAATCCGCTCCGGACCCACCGGGGTCCGATGTTATATCCTCCCACCCCGTCGAGGCAGAACACCAGCCCGTGTTCCAGCCGTTCCGGCGTCATGTACCCGACCTCAGGCTGGGCGCATCCCGCCAGCGCCGCCGGGACCAAGCCGACGAACAACAGCATCGCGGTGTGCATCCGGGAAAACGACATTCGGCTCTCCCGCCGAGGAACACACAAGCAGTCATCCACAACGGCACCAGAGTATAACGAAGCGGGGCGGCCGTCGCAACGCAGCGGAAGCCCTCGGCGTTACGCGGCACGGTCGCGCAAGCGGGTGAACTCGTCGATCATGGCCATGAAGTTATCGTACGGCGTGCCGACGGCAACACTGTGACTGGTGCCGAAGATATAGCCGCCGCCCGGCGGACCCACTTCCATGGCGTCCCGCACCCCGGCGCGGACCTCGTCCGGCTTGCCGCTCTGGAGCACCTCCAGGGGCATTCCCCCCCAGAGGCACATCTTCGTGCCGTAGGTGGGCTTCAGTTCGGCCAGGTGCACTCCCGCCGTGGGCTGAATGCTCTGGTACGCGTCGAAGCCGACCGTGACAAAGTCATCGAGAAGCGGGAGGTTGTTGCCACAGGCATGCTTCAGGACGAACTGGCCGCGCTCGTGCAGCCGGGCCGTCCGTTCCTTGTAGGCCGGCCGGCAGAACTCGTGCCACATGGCCGGCGAGATCATCGGGCCGCTCTTGTAGGCGAAGTCGGCGCCCCAGAGGACCCCGTCCTGGCCGTCGCGGACGGCGCAGGGGTCTTTGGCGTTGGCCGCGCGGACCGCCGCTCGTATTGCCGCCTTAACCACCTCGGGATGCTCGACGAACGCCATCAGGCCGCGCTCCATCCCGCCAAGCAGCACCCACCCGGCCTCGCCACCGCTGGGTCCGCAGATGAAGCGTTCCCCGCGGAAGGCCTCGATCAGGTCGTCCACCACCTCGTAGATGCTCGGGTCCGGCGAACCGGGGAGCGGGGCCTCGTCGAATTCCTCGACAGACCACTCCCGCGAGGCCGCAACCGGGTCCCGGACGCACGTGATGTCGTTCGTCACGGTCGAGAGTTTGTACACGCGGCCGTACCGGTCTTCCCACGTGCTTTCGTCGACCCGCCGCGGAGGATCAGGAGTGTAATCCCTGGGAGGCAACAAGCCGGCGGCCATGGCGCTGACGTGGACGACGTCGAAGCAGTCCATCCTGCGGTAGAACTCGATGAAGTCCTCGCGAAAGCTCTGGGCCACCTCCTCCCGACGGCCTTCCCAAAGAGCAATCTGAGTGCCCGCCTTGTTCCGAAGGTAGGTTTCCCTGCCGAGCACCGCGGCCACGGTGTCGTAATCGACCGCGAATTCGCCGTATGGCACGCGATCAACCGGCTGGTGTCGCAAGGCGGCAATGACTCGCTGGCGACTGTTCACGGCAGGGGTCTCCCTTCAATCCGCACGGAACGAGGCCGGATCATGAATTCCACGAGTCTACCATCTCGCAGGGGGGACCGGAACGATAAACAGGACATGTTCTCGGAACCGGAAAAAGAGCGTAAAATCCGCGGAGTCGTTGCCGAAAACAGCCTTTCGAGGCGCATTTCGCCCATTCCGGATATTCTACAATATGTTTCCGGGGGCCTCGCGGGGACGAATCAAGGCGCCTCGGCCCGACTCAAGTAGCTTTTTGTTTTGACCGAGGCCAAAGGTATGTTATTATTCTTCCGGCTGAGGGGATAATCCACTTAGCTTACAGGGGCACCGAAAGGCCGTGGTAGTTCGACGACGTGGATTTCAAAGCAGTGATCCGGGCGAGCGCCCGGACGGCGTGTGATCGAGTGGCAGGGCCATTCTGGTCCGGTCGCTCTTTTTTTATTGTGGCCGCCTCGGGGCGGTCGAAGACGCAGCCTGTTTAGATGGAGGATTTGGAATGGCGCGCGGTAAGGTCAAATGGTTCAACGATCAGAAGGGCTTCGGCTTCATTGAGTCGCCGGAGACGGGTGGAGACGTCTTTGTACATTACAGCGGAATCAGCGCCGATGGATTCCGGACGCTGGCCGAAGGGGAAGAGGTGGAGTTCGAGCTCACCCAGGGCCCCAAGGGGCCCAAGGCGGAGAATGTCACGCGGATCACGGCGTAGCGGCAACGGGCCGGGACAACACGTCCGATTGTGTGCAGAACGTCCAACGACCAATGACATGTCGCACGGTGCGGGGCCATAGGCGGTCACGTTCTATTTCGTGCGGCAGGCGTTTGTGAAGGAGTTATGATTATGCCACGCGGTAAGGTGAAATGGTTTAACGATCAGAAGGGCTTCGGCTTCATCGAGTCGGACGAAGGCGGCGACGTGTTCGTCCACTACTCCGGCATCGGCGGGGAAGGTTTCCGAACCCTGGGCGAAGGTGATGAAGTCGAGTTCGAACTGGTCGAGGGCCCGAAGGGCCCGAAGGCCGAGAACGTCAGGCGCGTCGAAGCGTAGTGAACTGAACACTTCGGCACACGGCGCGGCCGCCCTTGCAGCGACGAGGGCGGCCGCTCGTTTTGCGCCCCAGAGCCGGCGTGCCCCAAGCCCCGGGCTCAGACCTTCTGCCGCGTCTGCTGGTCGAACGTCCGAGCCATGCCCCGCAACCGGAGCCACGTGAACACGCAGTAAGCCGCGACCGCGATGGCCCCGCCCAGGTACAGCCCCACGTGCCGATAGAATGAGTCCATGGCGCCGGAGCCCGACGCGTTGTAGGTATCGAGAAAGGACTCCGGCAGAATGCAGGCCCAGTTGGCCAGGAACGGGCTCACCATGGCGGCCAACGGGCCGACCGCGGGCACGAAGGCCGAAGCGCTGCAACAGCACGAAAGCCCCAGGGCGATGCCGAAGACGGTCAGCGCGGCATAGAGGGCGGCCGTGGCCGTCTTCCGCGCCCGCAGGCTGAACGTCATGCCGATGGTGGCCAGGGCCGCTGCCATGGCGGCCGTCACCAACGGCGGGCCGAGTACCGATGTTGGCGGCCATGCCGCCCAGGTCACGGACGAACCGCCGCTTCCCGAGGTGCGAATGAGCGACGCGAGCCGCTCCGGCACCAGCCGGGTGAGGTACCGCTCCACCGGAAGCCGTGCCACCAGGAAGGCGCCGAGGCCCAGCAGGAACATCATCAGCAGGAACACGCCGAGGTAACGGATGATGCCAAAGAGTTTCCCGTAAATGAAGT
The DNA here is from genome assembly GCA_964525035.1 of uncultured Anaerolineales bacterium. Taxonomy (GTDB): domain Bacteria; phylum Planctomycetota; class Phycisphaerae; order FEN-1346; family JAACEH01; genus CAZGEE01. Next base: position 783 of record CAZGEE010000150.1, on the reverse strand, counting down.
ACCGGGGCGTGATCGGCGAGGCCAACAGCAGTGCCAGCGACCCCTGCTCACGCTCGTACGAGATCGAGGACGCCGCCATGGTCGCCCCGACCATCAGGACCACGAACGTCTGGGTCATCACCACCACAAGGATCAGCATGCGCGCGTCCGAGGCGGCCCCGCCGGCCACCTTCAGGGCCAGCACCACGTAGAGCGCCAGGATGCTGAGCACCACATAGAGAAACTGGACCGCGGTGCGCCGGGCGGTGGCGGTCCGGGTAACCCGTTCGCGCCAGGCGATCGGGTTGTCCCAAACCGTTTTGGGCCGCCGATGGCGTTTGAACCCCAGAAAGAAGACGGCCACGGTGACCACCGCGGCCACCATGGCGAACGCGACCAACCCATCGGCCCAGCCGAGCAACCCGACCAGCACCACCGCCGCGCCACCGGCCCCCGCGACGATCAGCGAAAGCACTCCGATGCGGATCGCCCGGCGGGCCGCGCCGCCGTATCCCCGGGCCAGGCGGCGGACCAGCCCGGTCGCCAGAACGACGATCAGCGCGCTCAACCCCAGACTGTAAAGCAGGTAACCGTATTCCGGGTAGTGCACAAGGAATTGTCCGAAACCGAGACCGCGAAGCCCCGGCCTAGTGATCTGACCCCCTCGCAGCGCCGTCTGGATGGCTCCAAGGGGGTGGAGCCAGTCGAGCGTCCCGGCCCGGTAGCCCGGCACGAGCTTCAGGAGCAGGAAGTGATCGAGCACCCACAGGCCCACCAGGTAGACGGTGACGAACAGGAAGAACC
>CAZGEE010000149.1:0-5216 GCA_964525035.1 uncultured Anaerolineales bacterium | reverse complement strand
GCCGCAGATTCGCAGTCACGTCAAGCGACTGGCCGAGAGCACGCTGCCGAACCTGGCGGTGCTCTCGTTCAACGAGATCGTTCGTGAAGTCAAGGTGGAAAGCATGGGCATGGCGGAGTTGAAAACATGAAGCTGAAGACCTTCAAGGCGTCCTCGATGCGCGAAGCGCTGGCCCAGGTCAAGCGCGAAATGGGAAGCCGCGCCGTCATTCTCGGCGCGCGCGAGTACCGCACCGGCGGCTTCCTGGGGCTGGGCAAGCGGAACGTGGTGGAGGTGACCGTGAGCCCGGAGGGCGAACGGGCGCGCCGCCGCCGCACCCCGGGCGGGCAAGGCGGGCCGGACCGGGCCGGCCGGACCGCGCGGTCTGCCGGCGCCGCGGCCACTCGGACCTACGGCCAACTCGTCGAGCAGGCCAAGCAACAGGCGATGTCGGTCTCCGCCGACGAGCTTCGCTCCGAGATCGGCGGCCTGAAAAAGACCGTCGAGAAGCTGATCCGGGAAACCCGTTCGCAGCGCAACGCCGACGTCCCGGACGAACTGGTCGAGACGTACCTCTCGCTGGTGAGCAACGAGGTGGCCGACGAACTGGCCAAGGACCTCGTCAAGCGCATCTGCAGCGAGTTGCCCGAGTCCGAATGGAAGAGCGAGCTGCGCGTCCGCGAGGCCCTCGTCCGAACCGTTGCCTCGCGGATCGACGTGGCCGGGCCGAGCACGCTGGAAGGCCCTACGCCGCGCGTGATCGCCCTGGTCGGCCCGACCGGTGTCGGCAAGACCACCACCATCGCCAAGCTGGCCGCCCAGTTCAAGCTCCAGCAGGGCCATTCGGTGGGTCTGGTCACGATCGACACGTACCGGATTGCGGCGGTCGACCAGCTCCGCACGTATGCGGACATCCTCGACATCCCGCTGAAGGTGGTGCTCTCGCCGCGCGAGCTCAAGCAGGCTATCGACGGGTTCCGCGACAAGGACTTCGTGTTGATCGACAGCGCCGGGCGGAGCCAGCGCGACGTGCTGAAGATGAACCAGCTCCGCCAGTACCTCGACGCGGCCCAGCCGGACGAGACGCACCTGGTGGTCTCGACCACCAGCGGGCAGCAGACCGCGCTGGGCATCATCGACAAGTTCAGGGAGTTCGACGTGGATCGGATCATCCTGACGAAGCTGGATGAGGCGGTCGGCTTCGGCATCGTGCTGGCCGTCATGCAACAGGCGCAGCGCAAGTTGTCGTACGTGACGGCCGGGCAGGACGTGCCCGAGGACATTGAGCCGGGAGACCCGCGGAAGCTGGCGGAACTGATCGTTCCCGCTGTGACGCCGCACGTGGAAAGGACGGACGCGTAATGGTGGGAGATCAGGCCGAGAAGCTGCGCCGTATGGTCCGGGAGATGCGTCCCCATGCGCGTGTCCTTGCCGTCACCAGTGGGAAGGGGGGGGTGGGCAAAACCAACGTGGCGGTGAACCTGGCGGTCAGCCTCGCGCGCAGCCACCGTCAGAAAGTGGTGCTGGTGGACACGGACCTCGCTCTGGCGAACGTCGACCTGATGCTCGACCTTCAGCCTCGGTGGAACCTCAGCCACGTCATCAGCGGAGAGCGCACCCTGGACGAGGTCATCCTGCAGGGGCCGGACGGCTTGGAAATCGTGCCGGGGGCCAGCGGACTCGGCCGACTGGCCGACCTCGAGCCGAGCCAGCAACGAACCCTGGTCGACCAGCTCACGCAGCTTGAGCAACGAGCGGATTTCTGCATCCTCGACACCGAGGCGGGAATCGGTCCGACGGTGGTCACCATGGCCTCCAGCGCCGACGAGTGCCTGGTGGTGACCACGCCGGAGCCGCCCAGCGTGGCCGACGCGTACGCGACGGTCAAGGTGGTCAGCCGGTGCGCCCGGCGTCCCGTGATGCACCTGTTGGTCAACATGGTCAATGGACGCCGGGAAGGGGAGCGCGTCTACGAGCGAATCCGCACGGTGGCGACACGGTTCCTCGACGTCGAACTGGGCGACGCGGGCCACATCCTCTGCGACGGGCACGTGGCCCGGGCCGTCCGCAGGCGGCAGCCCTTCGTCACCGGGTTCCCCAACTCGCAGGCCGCGTGGTGCATGCGGCAGGTCACCGAGCGACTGATCAGCGGAGGACGTGACGACGGAGTGGCTCCCGCCCGCGGATTTTTCCGGCGTGTGGCAGGCCTGTTCAGCACCGTGTCGTAACGAAATGAAACCGGGCGGAACGCCGCGGATGCAGGCGAGGGCCTGACGAGCAGACGGCAGTGAACCAGACCGATGGACAGCGCAAACCGGGCCGGACCGAGGAGCAAAGCATGCTCATTCGCGTTTTGAGTTCGACGTTCGCCTTGCTCAGCTTCGCCATTGTCTGTTTCAGCGGGCTGATGCAGGGCCATTCGTTCGGGTCGGTGCTCCGGTGCGCCCTGGTCGCCCTGGCGGCCGGCGGGGTGGCGGGCGTGATCGTCGCCCTGGTGGTGCGGGCCGTCGTCGCCGACCACTTCGACCGCAGGCACCGGGGCGAGGAGACGGCCGGCGCGTCCGCGACCGGGGTGCGGCAGTCGAGCAGCGGTCGGGAGACCGGAAAGATGGCCGGCGCGACCCGAGGCGCCGGGAGCGGAGGAAACGGACAGACGTCGTAAACCGCGGAGGCGGAACGAACGGGCGTCGCAAGATCGTGGGCCAGTTGGTGAAAAGGGAATAGCATGGCACGGAGACGAGCAAGAGTGGACGTGGTGCACCAGTTCAAGAGGCTCCCCGAGGAGACGGTCCGGGAGCTCTGGGAACAGTACCAGGACGAGCCGACGCTGGAGGTGCGCAATCAGCTCGCCGAACACTACCTGCCGATCGTGAAGTACACGAGCGAGCGGCTCCACACGAAACTGCCCGACGAGGTCGACATCAATGACCTCTACCAGGACGGTTTCCAGGGCCTGCTCGACGCGATCGAGTCCTACGATCCCGGCCGCGGCGTGAAGTTCGAGACGTACTGCGCCGCCCGGATCCGCGGGTCGATCCTCGACAGCCTCCGCGAGAAGGACTGGGTGCCGCGCCTGGTCCGCGCCCGGGCCCACAAGCTCGGCGAAGCCCGCCAGGCCCTCCAGGTAAGGCTCGGCCGGGACCCGACCGACAGGGAACTCGCGAACCACATGAACCTGAACGACGAGGAATACGAACGGCTGGTCCGCGACGCCAACGCCACGGGAGTCGTGAGCCTCAACCGCAAGTGCTACGAGACCGACACGAGCAAGGACGTGTGCGAGATCGACATCGTCGAGGACAAGCGCAGCGAAGCCCCCTCGCGGGCGGCCCAGCAGGAGGACCTGCGGAAACTGGTCACCAAGGGCCTGTCGAAGAACGAGCGCCTCATCATCCTGCTCTACTACTACGAAGAAATGACGATGAAGGAGATTGGCGCAACGCTCGACCTGTCCGAATCCCGGGTCAGCCAGATGCACTCGGCCATCTTGAACCGCCTGCGCCCGCTCCTGGAAGGCCGTCAGCGCGAGTTCGTTGTGTGAACCGCCGCGCGGGTCGCGTAAAGTCCGGCCGCCGAACCGCCGATGAAAAGCGCAGGACAGGACGTGCAGAACAAGGTCCGGGTGAAAGGGGGTCGATCGCGCATCGCTATCGCCGGGGCTGAGCAGCCCGGGAGGAACCGGTGTCGGACATCGGGAGCGGAATCGTCGGCAGCTTCAACCAGGCCAACCTGGCGAGTCGGCTGTCGGAGAAGGAGAAGGCCCGGGCCCGCCGGGCCGAGCAGGACCGCGTCGGCGACGCCCGCCGGCGTTCCATCCTCAACCAGGAAGAGGTCGACAAGGCGCAAACCCTTCGCGGACAACGGGTTGAACCGGACAAGGAGCGGGAGCACGGTCGCCAGGCCCGCGACCAGTACGAGGCCCACGAACAGTTCTCCCAGGACTCCTCCGGGAACCGCGGAGGAGAGGAAAAGGAGCGGTCGGACGGGGAGAATCCTCCCGACCGGAAAGGTCCGCCCGAGACGGAGAGCGGCCAACTGATCGACGTTGAAGTGTAGCCGAGGCGCAAGACAACAGGCGGGGGAGCCGAGCGGGGCGCCGGAACACGGTTCCGGGGCCCTGTCTCTTTACCGGAAACGCTCCTGACGCATTGTTTCTTTCCCGGGGGCGGGCCGATCACGCGGCCCGGAAGCCCACCGCCGCGGCGATCGCCGGCAACAGTGCCAAGGTCCACCATAGGCGTCGGACCCGCGCGAACGAAGGGGCCAGGGCGGTCCAACCGGCAAGGGCCGCAGCGGAGAGTCCGGCCAGAATCCATATGGCGTTCGTGGGAACGTCCTCGGGCGATTCCGCCATCCAGACCAGCACAAGCCCGGCCAGGGACAGGCCCACCCAGCCGACCGCCAGGGCCATTTTCACGACCAGGCGGGCCACCGTTTCCTTGCCCTCGGCGATGCGACGGCGAATCGACACGGGCTCGTTGAAGCACAAATCCAGCACGGCGTGCTCCAGCAGGGCCCCGTGCTCGCCGAAGACCGGCACGAACCGCACGGCGCCGGCGGCCCAGCGGCCGGCCATCAGCCGGGACAAGGCCGGGTAGCGCGAGGCCATCTGGATCGGGAAGCCGAGGTACCCGACGTACTTCCAGAACGAGATGGCGGCGGCGACCCGGAAGTCGCGGAAATTGCGCTTCGCGATCATGACCCCCACCGTAATCATCCCCCGGCAGAACGAGCCCGGCGAGACGATGACCACCTGGAACCCCGCGAGGATGCCCAGGGCGTAAGTGACCGACTCCTCCCAGGTTTTTCCGAGCTTGACGACGGCCCACAAAGCGACCACAACGGCGACGAGTTGGGTCACCGGCAGCGTGGCCACGTGGCCGGCCAGGCAGAGCAGGTAAGTCCGGATGTAAGGATCCGATGCCTGGGAGCGCAACCGCTGGTGTTCCTCCTCGGTGAGCGTGCCGTCCCGGTGACCCTGATCGATGATGCCTTCGAGCCATCGTTGGCGGAACGCGGCGTCCTTGATGAAGAGGATCGCGCCCCCGACGGTCCGCTTCAGGCTCTCCCAGGCGTAGTCCGGCTCGACGAGGAAACGATGCCACTTGGCGGGGAGCCGGCCGAGCGTCAGCCACTGTGGCCAGAATCGCCACGCACGCGTGGCCAGGCGGACCGCAGCCCGCTCCTTACGCCGGCCCTCGCGGACCCAGTCCATGAGAATCTCCGCCTGGCGGCCG
>CAZGEE010000148.1:0-5220 GCA_964525035.1 uncultured Anaerolineales bacterium | reverse complement strand
ACGCCGCGCGCGTGCCCCATCAGGATCGCCGTCCGCGGGTGGCTGTAGGTGGAGAACAACTGCTCGACGACGGCCACCTGCGGTCCGAACTCCTTGAACAGCTCGTCCACCCCATCGTAGATTGCCTGGAGCCGGGCCTCCAGTACCTCGTTCGGGTCGGCGCGGATCACGCCGGCCTCGACGAGCGCAACGCCCGCCCCCCCGGTATCAATCAGCCCGTAGCCGGTCCGCTGCAGGCCCGGATCGATTCCGAGTATTCGCATACGGTCCTCCCGGCGCCGTTTCACGGCCGAATGGGGCGGCCTCTTGCGAGGCTACTCGATGCGCCAGCTCGTGCCCTCCGGATTGTCCTCGAGGACCACGCCCATCTCGGCCAGCCGGTCCCGGATATCGTCCGCCGCGGAGAAGTTCTTCTCGCCGCGGGCCCGGGCGCGGAGCTCAGTGAGCATTTGGATCAATTGATCTTCGATGTCGGCTCCGCGACGCGCGGGCGCCTCCTTCTCCCGAACCAGTCCCAGGACGTCGCCCCCGAGACGCCGGAACGCCGAATCGACTTGCTCGAGCGATCCTCGTGTAGTGGACGTATCCCGTGCCAGACGGTTGGCCTCGCCGACCAGGTCGAACAGGCAGGCGATCGCAGCGGCCGAGTTGAAATCGTCGTCCATGGCCGCCCGGAAGCGTTGCTCCACGCCCCGGACCGTGCGGTCCACGTCCTTGCCCGGCTCGCCCGGGGAGGCCTTGCCGAGGGCCTCACGCACGGAGGCCACGGCGGCAGCCAGGCGCTCGTAACCGGTCCGGCCCGCCTCGAGCGCCCGCTCCGAATAGTCGAACGTCTGCCGGTAATGTCTTTGGAGAATCACGAACCGCAGCACGAGCGGGTCGAACTGCTCGAAGGCGTCGCTGCAGGTGACGAAGTTGCCGAGGCTCTTGCCCATTTTCCGGCCTTCGACCGTCACCATGTTGTTGTGCATCCAGTAGCGCGCGAACGGCTTTCCGTAAGCGGCCTCGTGCTGCGCGATCTCGTCCTCGTGGTGCGGGAAGATGTTCTCGAGTCCTCCGCCGTGAATGTCGATCGTCTCGCCGAGGTACTTCACGCTCATGCAGGAGCACTCGATGTGCCAACCGGGGTAGCCATGGCCCCAGGGCGAATCCCACTGGAGGATGTGCCCGGGCTCGGCCCTTTTCCACAGGGCGAAATCCGCGGGGTGTTTCTTCTCGCCGCGCACTTCCACGCGCGCTCCCGCCTCGGCCTCCTCCAGCCGACGGCGCGAGAGCTTGCCGTACTCCGGCCAGCTCGAGACGTCGAAGTACACGTTGCCTTCGACTTCGTACGCGTGGCCGCGCTCGAGCAACCGCTGCGTCAGGGCGATCTGCTCGGGGATGTGCCCGGAAGCGCGAGGGGAAATGTCCGGCCGCAGGACGTTCAGCCGATCCATGTCCTCGAAGTACCGCCGCGTATAAAGCTCGGCCAGGGCCATGGGGTGGACCTTCTCCACCACGGCCCGCTTTTCGATCTTGTCCTCTCCCTCGTCGGCGTCGTCGGTCAGGTGGCCCACGTCGGTGATGTTCTGCACGTAGCGGACCTTGTAGCCCAGGAACCGCAGGTAGCGCACGACGAGGTCGAACGAGATGTAGCTCTTGGCGTGGCCGATGTGGGCGTCGCCGTAAACGGTGGGCCCACACACGTAGATACCCACGAACGGCGGGGTCAAAGGCTCGAACGGATCCATCTCGCGCGTCAGGCTGTTGTAAACTTGCAAGCTCATTCGTCCCCTCTTTCGATGCGGTTACGCCAGCACGGCCACCGCGTAGCAGGCAATGGCCTGTTGCCGACCCACGGCCCCGAGTCCCTCGTTGGTGCGTGCCTTAAGACCCACGGCCTCGGGCGGCAGGTTGACCAGGTCCGCAATGTTCTGGCGAATCTCCTCCTTCACCGGTCCCAGCTTCGGATACTCGGCCAGGATCGTAATGTCGGCGCTGCGCAGCTGATATCCCGCCGCGGCGGCCTCGTCGAGTGCCGTCCGCAGAATCTCCCGGCTGTCCATCCCCTCGTTCTCCGCGCAGGTGTCGGGGAAATGCTCCCCGATGTCGCCGGAAGCGAGGGCCCCGAACACCGCGTCCGACAGTGCATGGAGCACCACGTCCCCGTCACTGTGTCCGAGCAGGCCCCGTTCGCTTTCGATCCGGGTGGCACCCAGGGTCAGCGGTCGCCCCGTGGACAAGCGGTGAATGTCATAGCCGAACCCGACGCGTGGGACAGCCTTCATGGTTCCCTCCACGGCGTGCGCAGCCGCACGGCTGTCCGGTCAAGTGTACCCATGGGGCGAGCTTCCTTCAAGCTCCGAATCCGTGCCGCGCGGAACGTCCCGCCGAGGCCTTCAGAAAAAGGACCGCAGCCCTTGGGCCACGGCCCTTGCCTTTCGTGTTGCGTCCGGCGGCTCGGAGAAGCAGGCCGCGCTACTCCGGTGAAAGCTCCTGAAGGCGCTGTGCGGCCTTGGCCACGAGCTCGGGGTTCCGGCCGTCGTGGACGACGAGATTGTACAGTTCGACGGCCTTGTCGCGCTGCATGATCTTCTCGTCGTAGAGCTTGGCCGCCCTGTAGCGAGCCGGGTGCGGCGTATCGGGATCCCACTGGAAGCAGCGTTCGTACGCGATCGCGGCCCGGTGGTAATCCTGGAGGTACCAGCCCGCGTAAATCTCGCCCATGCGGAAGGCCGCGTCGTCGATCTTATCGCTGGTCGGGTAGTCCGTGATGATCTGGCGGAACTTCTTCAGCGCGACCTTCAGCTTGGTCCGCTTCTCGGGCGGGAAGGCAGGGTAATTCTTGAATTCCATGCCTTCGGCGAAGAGCTGGTCCGCAGCCGGAATCGAGGCTTCGGGTGTCAGGCTTTCACCCGCAAGCTCGACTTCGCTGAGGTAATGGTATTTCTCGACGGCCTTTAACTCCGCCAACTCCTTTTCGACCCAGGAGAGCTTCGTAGCGTTATGCCTGCGAACGTAGTGTTCCTTCAAGGCCTCCAGCGCCGCGCGGTAGGCCTCCCGGGCGGTCGCAATGTGCTCCACCAGTTCGACTTCCTTCATCGTGCTTCGCACCGGTCGCACCGGGGGGGTGTGCACTTCCACCGGTTCTTCAGCTACCGGCTGGACGGATTCCTCCCGGGCTTCCTGCGACTCGGCCGATTCGGCGGCCTCCAGGTCCTCGGCAGCCGTCTCCCTGGCCGATTCCATTTCCGGGGAAACCTCCGGGGGCTCGGGCGGTCTGACGACCTCGATTTGCACCTCCGTCGGCTCAACGGGTTCGGCCACGGCCTCGCCGGCTGCGGCGGGCTGATCCACCGGCTCCGGCGGCTCGGCGGTAACCTCCGCAGGCTCCGGAGCCGCGGTTTCTTCGACCGGGCTCGTCTCGGCGGACGGCTCGTCGGCCTCGTCCGCTTCGGTCGCCTCGGCGGCGCTCTCAGTTGCAACCTCGGACTCGGCTTCGGAGATGGACACGTCGCTTTCCCCGGCAACGCCACTGGCTTCGGCAGCCGTGTTTTCCGCGGCTTCGCCTTCCTCCTCGCCGCTTTCCCGGGCTTCGACGGCCGGACCCTCTTCGAGGGCGGTCTCTCCCAGATCGTGTTCCCGGGCCGGAGGTACCGGAACCCCCGAGTCTTCCGCGGCATCGGCCGACAGCGCCAACAGCAAGAGCAACGCAACGCTCGTCACTGCGACTCTCATGGAAGGTTCCTCCTGGGTACGGATTCGAATTGGCATAGTAGGTTGTCGGTGCCGATCAGGCATCGGACCGCCCTTGACCGGGTTTCCGGTATGGTAATTCGCCGGTTGCGCATGCGTCAAGCGAAAACTAGCCCGCGGTCATGTCCGCCGCCTCAGCCCTACTTATTGCTCTGCAGCCACGCTTCCGCCAGGCGGAGATCGGCCCGGGTGGTCACTTTCATATTCTCGCATGCACCCGCGACCATGGCCACCGGGTGGCCCAGCAGTTCGACCAGCTGGGCGTCGTCGGTCGCGGCTCCCGGGAACGTGTGCAGCTTGATGTAGGCGGCCCGGAGAATCTCCGTGCGGAACACCTGGGGGGTTTGGACGAGCCATAGGCCCTGCCGGGGAAGAGTCTCCTCGACGATGTCCCCGGTGCCCGTTCGCTTGATCGTGTCATGCGCCGGGACGCCGACGCATGCCGCGCCGATCTGTTCGGCCACGGCCAGGGATTCCCGGATGGCCCGGGCCGGAACGAGGGGCCGCACGGCGTCGTGGATGGCTACCAGCGCGCATCGTTCGGGCACCCTGTTCAGGCCCGCCGCGACGGAGTCGTGGCGCTGCGTTCCTCCGGCGACCACGTGGTCGACGGAAAGCCGCCGGAGTTCCCCGCCGAAGTTGCACTTGACGTAATCGATGTCCTCCGGTGCCACCACGAGGATGCGGCAGGTGATGGGCTCGATCTCGACGAACCGGCCGAGCGAGCGCAGGAAAAGGGGCCGCCCGGCCAGTTCCACGTAGGGTTTCTTGATGTGCCCGCCGAACCGGGATCCGCTTCCCGCGGCGGGGACGATCAGTGCGGTCTCGATCAGGAGTTCCCTTTCGCGCCGTTGTTGTCGGAACCGCCGCGCCGCGGTCGGCGACCTGACCGCCCGCCGTTCCGGCCGCCGTCGATCCGCCCGAAGATCATCCGCCCGGCGCTGGTCTGGAGCACACTGGTCACGGTGAGTTGGACCTGTTCGTTCACGTGGTTCCGGCCTCCCTCGACGACGACCATGGTGCCGTCCTCGAGGTAGCCGACGCCTTGGCCGGGCTCCTCGCCGGCCCGGACGATGGTGACGCTCATGGATTCGCCCGGCAGCACGACCGGTTTCAGCGCGTTGGCCATGTCGTTGATGTTGATCACGGTCACCCCGCGGAACTGGGCCACCTTGTTCAGGTTGTAATCGTTGGTGACGATGCGTCCGCCGAGTTCCTTGGCGAGGTTGACCAGCATGGAATCGACGCCCTGGCCTCCGCCCGCGCGTCCCGAATCGTGAATACGTATGTCCACGGCCGCGCTGGACTGGAGCCGGTTCAGCATGTCGAGACCGCGTCGCCCGCGATTGCGCTTGAGCTTGTCGCCGCTGTCGGCAATGGCCTGGAGTTCCTGCAGGACGAATCGCGGGATGATCAGGTCGCTGTCGAAGATACGGGTCTCGCACAGGTCGGCCACGCGCCCGTCAATGATCACGCTGGTGTCGA
>CAZGEE010000147.1:0-5256 GCA_964525035.1 uncultured Anaerolineales bacterium | reverse complement strand
CCGCCACGACCGCGAGGTCGAGGAGGCCGCGCGGTCGGCGTTCCGCGACCTGGTCCGTCGCCGCGCCGCCCGGGAGCCCACCCAGTACCTCCTGGGCGAGGCCCACTTCCGTCACCTGCGGCTCAAGGTGACCCCGGCCGTGCTCATTCCCCGGCCGGAGACCGAGATTCTGGTGGACGAGGCCCTGGCGCTGGTGGGCCCGGACCGGCAGCCGGCGTGGGAATTCGACCGCGGCGAGTTCCGCGACCACCGCTCCGACGAGCGGCCCCCCGAGGAAGCCGGCGGGAGCTCCGCGGCGCCGGCCCAGCCGCGAATCCTCGACCTCTGCACGGGGTGCGGCTGCGTGGCGCTCGCGCTGGCCTCTGAATGCCCGAACGCCCGCGTCACCGCGACGGACCTCTCGGCGGAGGCGCTGGCCGTGGCCCGCGAGAACGCCGAACGGTCCGGCCTGGCCGACCGGGTGCGTTTCCTGGAGGGCGACCTGTTCGCGCCGGTGGCCGACGCAGCGGAGGGCCCGCGACGGTTCGACCTGGTCACCGCCAATCCGCCGTACGTGGCCGAGGCGGAGTGGCCGAACCTGATGCCCGAGGTCCGCGACCACGAGCCGCGCGAAGCCCTGGTGCCGGGGCCGACCGGTTTTGAGGTGATCGACCGCCTGCTCGCCGAGGCGCCGAAGTTTCTCGCCGAGAGCGGGCGGCTGCTGATGGAGATCGGCTACGACCAGGCCGACGGGCTGCGCCGGCGGGCGGCCGAGCTGGAAGGCCTCGCGCTGGAGGGTATCCGGAAGGACCTGGCCGGCCACGAGCGCGTGGCCCGGTTCCAGAGGGTGGCCGACGGAAGCGGCGCCGTGCCGGATTGAGCGAGTGGCTCGGGCCCGCGACCGGGAGTCAGACCGCCACCGGCCGGTCGGACCACCGGGCCACGTTCTTGAGGACCAGCTCCGCGTCTTCGAAGACCTCCCGGGCGATGCGGTGATAGGCGCACTCCTCGGCCGACCGGAGCCTGGCGTCCGGGTGCTCGGTTTCGTAGAGCGCCGCCTGCTCGGGCGGCAGAATGCCCCGGAGGCTTTCGTCCAGGAGGTCCACCGTTCCGCTGCCCTCGTCGAACTGCTTCTTCTCTCGCCAGAGCACGTCTTCGGGCAGCAGGTCCTCGCACGCCTTGCGCAGGATCCACTTCTCCACCCGACGGCCTTCCGAGCCGGTTCGGAGCTTCATTTGCGGCGGGATTTGCTGGGCCAGCTCGATGAGTTCGGTGTCCAGGAACGGAACGCGAGCCTCGATCGAGTGGGCCATGGTCAGCCGATCGACCCGCTGCAGATTGATGTTGTGCAGGGAGGAAACGCTCCGCTTGAGTTCCCGGCCGAGACGGGCCGGGTCGGGAACGCCTTTGTAATATGCGTACCCGGCGAACAGCTCGTCCGCGCCTTCGCCGGTGAGGATCACCTTCACGTGGTCGGCGGCCAGCCGGGCGGTGAAGTAGCAGGGAATTCCGCTGCGCACCAGGTCCTGGTCGTACGATTCCAGGAAGTAGATGATCTCGGGCAGCTTCTCCCGGATCTCCTCGGGCCGCAGCAGGTATTCGTGGTGGTTGGTCCCGAGGTACTCGGCGACGCGGCGCGCGGCCTGCAGGTCCCCGCTGCCTTCCACGCCCACGGTGAAGGTGTCGAGTCGGCCGAGCCGGCGCTTCGCGATCGCCGCGATGAGGCTGCTGTCGAGGCCGCCGGAGAGGAACGCCCCGAGCGGGACGTCGCTCATCAGCCGCTTCGTGACGGCCCGGTCGAGCGCCTCGCGCAGCCGCCGCGCCTGGTCGTCCATGCTCCGGGCCACGGGCCTTGCATCCGGGACCTCGTAGAATTGCTTGAATCCCAGGCGGCTATGGTACCAGGTGCCCGGGGGAAACTCCCGGACCTCCTGGGCGAGCCCGGCCAGGGCCTTCAGCTCCGACGCGAACACCAGGCCGTTGACGTGCCGCCCCACGTACAACGGTTTGATGCCGATGGGGTCGCGGGCCACGTACAGGTCCGGTCCGTCCGCCAGGGCCAGCGCGAACATACCGTCCAGTTGCTCGGCCGCGCCGACGAACGCCTCCTCGTAGAGATGCAGGGCCGACTCGCTGTCGCAGGAGGTGCGGTAGGCGTGACGGGCTCCGAGCCGCTCGCGCAACGCGGGGTGATTGTAGATCTCACCGTTGGCGCAGACCGCCCGCGCGCCGTCGGCGGAGTAAATGGGCTGGTCCCCGCCCTCCGGGTCCATGATCGACAGCCTGCGGTGGCCGATCACCCGGCCCGCCCGGCGGTAAAGTCCCGCGGCGTCGGGGCCGCGATGGCGGAGCCTCCGCATCATGGTCCGCACGCTCTCCTCGCTGCCGTACTGCCAGATTCCTGCGATTCCACACATAGCCCCTGCTCCTCGCTCAGAGCGCAGCGCGCTTTGCTGTCCTGGTTTTAGGGGAATCGGGCTCCCGCCGCGCCCGGGGTCGCAGGAGTGCCTGTCCCGAGGTCGCGCGTCGGCTCCCGCGAGCCGATCCGGCAACCTACGACAGGTATTCTAAACGTTCACCCTATAACAAGATGGGCCGGGAGGCAAGCGAAAGGTTTGCCTCGCAGCACTGGTCAGTGCTCGGACTTGTGAATGTGCCAGAGGGGCCGCTCCAGCAGCCGCAGGCCCATGAGCACGAGGAACACGATCGCCGTGCCCACCACCGCGACGTGGTAGAATCCCAACCCGCAGGCCAGGCCGAGGCCGGCGGCGGACCACACGGCGGCGGCCGTGGTCAGCCCCTCGATCTGGAACTGTTCCTTGATGATGGTGCCGGCCCCGAGGAAGCCCACGCCCGTGACCACACCCTGGATCACGCGCGCAGTGGCCTCGCCGTCGGTCGAAAGCCGTTCCGCGATCAGGGCAAACAGGCACGCCCCCACGCCCACCAGGGCCGTCGTCCGCACGCCGGCCGGCTTGTCGCGGACCTCCCGCTCGATGCCGATCACGGCCACCAGCCCCAGCGCCAAAAGGAGCCGGCCCGCCACCAGCATCGGGTGCAGCAACGCGTACCGGGCGAGCCACGGCCCGCTTCGGAGGCCTCCGCACAGCCCCAGCAGCGCCGCCCCAACCACCAGAATCAGGCCAAGCCCTACGTAGGTCGGCACTCGCGTCCGCATGTGGGAACCTTCCTCTCGTTCAGTCATGGGACTCTCCCAGGAGCTCGTCGAGGGTGACGAACCGCCGCTCGCGCGCCGAAACGGTCGCGGCCTCGACGACCGCCACCGCGATCGTGCCCGCCCGGGCGTCGGTCTCCACCGATTCGCCACCGCGCACCGCCCGCGCGAACACACGAAACTCCTCCTCCAACGAACGGCGATCAGGGTGCTCCTCGCTCCGGACCTCGCCGCCCTCGTCGCGGAAGACGAACACCGTCCCGCGATCCAGGACCTCCGCCACGCCCTTGGTGCCCACGACGCGAACCGTGTGAACCACGGGCGTGCAGTAATGGCTCACCACTGTGGCGGTCACCGGCGGGTCGTAGGCCAGGAGCGTCGCCGTGCAATCGTCGTTCGTCTCCACCACGGCCCGCCCCTGGAACCCGGCGACCGTCCGCGGCGCGCCGAAGAGCATGGTCAGCACGTCCACCAGGTGAACGCCGATGACGTTCAGCGGAAGAGCCGGGCATCGTTTCGGGTCGGCTCGCCAGGCGTCGGCGGGTAGGTGCTTTCCTCCGCCGTGGCTGAAGTGGGCCTCCGCGCTGACAGGCCGGCCGAGGCGCCCCGCGGCCACGGCGTCCCGCAGCAGGCGGAACGGCCGAAGGCGGCGCGTGTGGTGGCCGACCATCAGGACCCGCCCGGCTCGCTCCGCGGCGCGGCCCATCGCCAAGGCGTCGGCCGTGGTGTTGGCCATCGGCTTCTCGACGAACACGTGCTTGCCCGCTGCCAGCGAAGCCTCCACCTGTTCCCGGTGAAGGTGATTCGGCGTCATCACGGCCACGGCTTCCACGTCGTCGGCCTCGATCGCCTCGGCCAGTTCCGCGCACCGGCGGGCCCCGAAGCGCTCCGCCGCCTGCCGCGCGGAGCTCGCGTCCACGTCGTGGCACGTGACGACGCGGTACATCCCCGTCCGTTCGAGGGCCTCCTGCGCGCGGTCCCGGCTGAAGCCCCCGCAACCGACGAGTGCCAGGCCGATCGTTTCCATGGCTGCCTTTCGCGCGCGCTCTCTCGTCTCAGAGGTTGCCGGCGATCTCCTCGATGTCCACGAACCGCTTCTCGCGGGCCGAGATGATGCTGGCCTCGACGACCGCCAGGGCGTAGACGCCGGCCCGGCCGTCCGTCTCCACCTCGCGCTCGCCGCGGCAACACTCGGCGAAGTGGCGCAGCTCGGTCTCGGTCGAGAAGTCCTCGGGGAAGTCGATCTCCTCGAGATCCTCCCCGCGGCGCCGGCAGACGAAATTCCTGTAGAAGTTCCGCGCCTCGATCACGCCCTCGGTGCCCAGGATGCGGAACCAGATGGTCAGCGGGACCGTGTAGTTGCTCGACAGCGTGACCGTGATCGGTTCGTCGTAGGCGATGATCGACGCGGTGCAATCCTGGTTCCGCTCGAGCACCGCCCGGCGGTGGAACGAGGCGACCTGCCGGGGCACGCCGAAGAACATGTTGGCCACGTCGATGGCGTGGATGCCGAGCTGGACCAGCGGAAGCCCCGGGGCCTGGGCCGGGTCCTGCCGCCAGGCGTCGGCGGGAAGGCGCTTCGCGCCGTCGTGGCAATACTGCATCTCGGCGCCGATGACCCGGCCGATGCGGCCCTCGCGGGCGTACTCCAGGGCCTGCTTCGCCGCGCGGCGCTGGCGGGTGTTGTGCCCCACCATCAGCAGCGCCCCGCTCTCCCGCCGGGCCTTCTCCGCCGCCCGGACCATCGCGACGCCGTCGGCCACCGTGTTCGCGATCGGCTTCTCGACGAACACGTGCTTGCCCGCGGCCAGCGTTGCCTCCGTCTGCTCGCGGTGCACCGTGTTCGGCGTCACCATGATGACCGCCTCGACCTCGTCGAGGGTCAGCACATCGTCCAGCGACGGGCAGAACGTCGCCCCGAACCGCTCCGCCGCCTCCCGCGCCGGGTCGGGGTTCGCCGGGCGCGAGGTGCACGCCACCACGTCGAACACGTCGCTCAGCTTCTCCAGCGCCGGCTGGGTCATCCGCTTGCTCCAGCCGCGACACCCGCACAGGGCCACTCGCACTTTCCCCGTCATGTCAGCAACGTCCTTTCCCTCAAC
>CAZGEE010000146.1:0-5269 GCA_964525035.1 uncultured Anaerolineales bacterium | reverse complement strand
GAACCTCGACCTGTTCGGCGAAGCGGTGATCGCCGCCGTCGGCATTCCCCTGAGCGGAACCGGGAAAAACCCGTTCTTCGACCGCAAGTGAGCCGCGGGGCGGGGCGCCATGCTTCTGCTTGTCGCGAGACGCCGAGGCCCCCCGAGGGGCAGAAGCATGGGCGGGTCCGAAAGACATTGACGTTGCTCAGGTCCGCTGCCGGCGCGCACCCGCGCGGGAACGTCGCAACATGGGGAGGGACGCCGTGACCCTTCACGTCGGCATCGTCGCGTGCAGCGCCCCCCGGGCATTCGCCTGCGGTCACGGCGCGTGGCCGTGCCAGTCGGCGGGGGCGATGCGCCAGATGCGCAGGTCCAGCCCGTCGAGCTCTTCCTCCCACGCGCCGACCTGCGGACGGATTTGCCGGCCGATCACGGCGTCGTGCAGCGTCAGTTTCCCGCCGAGCCCTTCGACCTCCAGGTGCACGTGCTGCATCTCCGGCTGCCCGTTCAGCAGGAAGACGTAGTCGGCCCCGTCGTAGCGGCGGGTGGTCACGTCGATCACCTCGCCGTCGCCCACGGTGTGGATCGCCCGGGGCGACTCCTCGGCCGCAAGCACCGGCGCCATCCGCGTCACCAGCCCGGTGGTCTCCATGATCTCGTACTCGTTCCGGGCGGGGATCTGCGAGCTGACGAACGGGTCGAAGGAAATCGGGAACAGGCAGATGCCGTCGGCGCCGTGGATCAGGGCGAGCCAGACCTGGAACCGCAGTTCCTTCCGGGTCGGGGCGTCGTACTTCATGCCGCCCTTGCTGTCTTTCTCAAACCACTGGTGGGGGTTCAGGTCGGGCCAGATGCTGATTTCCCCGCGGGGGCGGCTCGGCATTCAAGCGGTCTGTCGGTCCATGTGTCGGCCGCGGTCGCCGTGCAGGGACTGCTCACGCTCGTTCCAGACGTCGACGAGATCCAGCGAACGAATTCTTTCCTCCCAGGGAACCATCTCCTCCCCGGCTTCGCGGAGTTGGGCGTGCAGCCGACGGTCGAGGTCGCGCCGCACGTCGGCCAGGGCCGGGTCGTCGGCGCGGTTGTCGAACTGGTACGGGTCGGCCTCGTTGTCATAGAGCACCCACGGCCCATCGAGCCGGCGGGCGTAGGTGTAGCGCGGGGTCCGCAGGCCCCACCACTCGGGCATATCCCGGTCGTTGTCGATGAGCACGGGGCTCATGATGAGGACCTCGTCGCGGCCGGTGCCCTCGCCGGTGACGGCGCCGGAAAGGTCGCGGCCATGCAGGCCGCCGGGCACGGGCATTCCGCACAGCGAGAGCATGGTCGGCGGGAGGTCCACGATGCCGATGAGCGTGTCGCGAGTCTGGCCGGCGGGCAGGCGGCCGGGCTGCCGGAAGATCAGCGGGACGTTGATCGACTCCTCCCACGGCTTCTGCTTGCGGATGCGGCCGTGGCTGCCGAGCATGTCGCCGTGTCCTCGGCCAGGCCGAGCCGGTCGAGTTTCGCCAGCAGCCGGCCCATGAGTTCGTCGAGGGCCGTGACGTGCGCGTAGTAGCCGGCGACGTCGCGGCGGCTTTCTTCGGCCTTGTCCTCGGGCACGTTGGGGCGGAGTTCGAGCCCCGCCGGATCGAAGCGCTCTTTGTATCGCTCGGGCACTTTCTGATAGGGATCGTGCGGCGGACCCCAACTGAGCACGAGGCAGAACGGGTCCTCGCGGTGGCGTTCGAGGAACTGCTCGGCCAGAAGGGTCTGCTGCTCCGGCTCGTACCCCTCGTGAGGAATCCGCTCGGGCGTGTCGGCGTAGTAGAACGAACTCAGGTAGGCGTGCGTGCACTCGTGGACCGCCCAGGTGTCGTCGAAGCCGAGGCGGCGCGCGCCCGGTGGGGTGAACTTGTCGCGCGGCGAGCCGTCGAGGTGCCACTTGCCGACGTAGCCGGTGGCGTGGCCGGCGTCGCGGAAGAGCGTGCCGAGGCTCGGCACGTCCGTGCGCACCGGGACGTCGTTGACGTAGGCGCGGTGCGCGCCGGGGTAGAGCCCCGTCAGGAGGCTCCCCCGGGACGGCGTGCAGACGGGCGAGTTGCAGCAGGCGCGGCTGAAGCGGACGCCCTCGGCCGCCATCCGGTCGAGGTTCGGCGTCGGGACCTGCGGGTTCCCGGCGCAGCTCATGGCCTGGCCGCGCATCTGGTCGGCGAATACGAGCAAGAGGTTCTTCGCGGTGCTGCGAGCCATCGGTGCTCCTTCGCGTTTGCAGCGGGTTCAAAGCGAGCGATCAAGAAGCCCGATTCTAGTCGCCCGGGGCCGGGTTGCCAAGGGCGCGGGTTGCGGAACGTGGCGACATGCGCTACAATCCGGGACTCCCTTTTGCGGGATTCCAGGAGGAGAAGGCCCATGGTCTACCAGGAGACGTTCACGGTCGAGACGCGCCGCCACGGCCAGATGGAGGACGTGACCGACCGCGTGGCCCGGGTGGTGCGGGCGTCGGGGATCACTACCGGGACGGCGCACGTCTTTAACGTCGGCAGCACGGGGGCGGTCGGGACGGTGGAGTTCGAGCCGGGCCTCGAGCGGGACGTGCCGGAGATGCTCGACCGGTTGATTCCCGCGAGCCGCGCCTACGGCCACGAGCAGGCCTGGCACGACGGCAACGGCCACAGCCACCTGCAGGCCACGTGGATGGGGCCCGGCCTGACCGTGCCCGTGGCGGATGGCCGGCCGGTGCTGGGGACGTGGCAGCAGATTTTTCACCTGGAATGTGACGTCAAGCCGCGCCGGCGGAACATCGTGGTCACGGTGCAGGGGGAGTGAGGCGCGGTGAGTTCCGTTTGCGGAGATCGACGCCGGACCGTTGCGGCGCAGCAGCCGGAGTCGAAGTCGCCGAGGGCGCCCGAACACGAAGGGGAGTGGGGCGGCCGCCGGCGTCGTCCGTCGCGTTATTGAACAGGGTAACGGGAAGCGGGAATTGCCATGCGGTTTGTGGTTATTGCTGTCGCGGTTTTCGGCTTGGCCATCCTGATGACGATGACCGGCCGGGGCGGGGGCAATTTCTACGTTCCCGTTCTCGTCGCCGGCGGCGAGCCGATGCACCAAGCGGCTGCGAGCGGCCAATTCATTCTCATGCTGACGGCCTTCACCGCGATGCTCGTGTTCCACCGACACAAGGCCGTCGACTGGAAGCTGGCCCTGGTCATCGATCCGCCCACGGACGTCATGGCGCTGCTGGGGGGGTATTTTTCCGGCTACGTCAGCGGCCCCTCTCTGAAACTGGTGCTGGCGGGGCTGCTGGTGCTGGCTGGGTTCGCGATGCTGGTGAAGGTGAAAGATCGTAGGATCCCGGGAGGAAGACGGATCGGGTTCTGGCGGCGGCGATTCGGGGGCGAGGACTATGTCGTCAACCTGTGGGTGGCGATTCCGATTACGGCGGCGACGGGGCTGCTGGCCGGGGCGGTGGGAATCTCCGGGGGAAGCTTCAAGGTCCCGCTGATGGTGCTCGCGTGCGGCGTGCCCATGCGCGTCGCGGTAGGGACGTCGTCGGCCATGGTCGCGGCGACGGCGCTGATGGGTTTCCTCGGCCACACCGCCGGTGGACACTTCCACGCCCAGTGGGCCGCGCCGATTGGCTGCCTGGCGGCGGTCGGCGCCTTGATCGGCGGGAAACTGGCGTTGAAGACCAAGCCGGCCAGGCTCAAGACCCTTTTCGCGCTGACCACGCTGGCTGCGGCCGTGTTTGTCCTGGTGCACTTCTTCCTGGACTGATTGCTCTCTCGGGAGGTTAGGTTCACCCCCGCGGCTGCGGAGCTTGAGGCGCATCGGTTTGCCGGGTCGGCCGGCCGTTGGCCGGCTCCCTAGTCCATCGCCAGGTTGAAGTCCTCGTCGATCCGGACGAACTTTCCGCCCGCGTCGTAGCTCATCCGGGCGGCCTGGTTGACCGCCACGCCCACCATGGCGTTCTCCGGAAGCGCCCGGGTGTTCATGCGGGTCCACTCGGCCAGCATGTCCCGGCGAATGGCTCGGGCCTCGTCTTCGCTCTTGCCCTCGGTGGCGCGGGCCAGGGTCAGCACGTCGAGGATGCCGCGCGAGTTCGACTCGATGCCGTAGCCGCGCCAGTCCACCGCCCCCTCGCGGTCCCAGTCGTCGAACGGTTTGACGAAGTTGGGGTTGTAGTGCTCGAAGCCCTTCTCGTCGGTCACGAAATAGCAGTTGCGGTCGGCGTGGTCGGCCTTGTACTCGCCGCGCGTGCCCTGGATCATCAGGCCCTGCTGGGTCATCTTGGCGTTGTCGTTGGGACAGACCCATGAGGTCTGCACCCACAGCACGGAGCCGTCCTCCCACTCGATGACGACCTGGTTGGCGTCGTACGCGTCGGACCCCCGGTCGGGGAGGAACTTCTTCTGGCCGAACCCGACGACACGTCGCGGCTTCAGCCCCGTGACGTAATAGTAGACGTCGACGTAGTGCGTGCCGATGTACTCGAACGGGCTGGACCGGTGGGCCCAGGCCTTGAACTTCTCGAGCGGCATGTACTTGGGCTCTTCGATCCACGCGTGGCCGTAGAGCGGCTCGCCGAGGTCGCCCCTGCGGAACCTGTAACGAAGGCCGCGGATCGCCCGGTCGAGCCGCTTGTGATACTCGGTGTAGACGTACGCCCCGGCTTCGCGGGCGGCCTCGGCGATGCGCCGTCCCTCGTCGATCTTCAGGCACAGGGGTTTCATCGAGACCACGTCGTGGCCGGCCGCGACGGCGTCGAGGATCATCTGCGTGTGCAGGTGGTCGGGCGTGGTGACATAGACCAGGGCGGGCTTCTCGAGCTTCGCCAGGCAGTCCTTGTACCCTTCGGGGACGTTGGTCTCCGGCGGGGTGGTGTCGGGGTCGGGGACCCCGTCGAACGCCTCGTCCGGAAACACTTCACGAAGCCGGGCGATAATGGCGGAGTTGAGCGAGGCCACGGTGATTTTGCCGACGCGGCCCTGGCGCCGCTGCTGGAAGATGGCTGGCAGGCAGGCCTCCTCGCAGATCATTCCCCCGCCGATGACCAGGACATCTACTTTCGTGTCCGATTGCATTTTCCCAGACCCCTTTCGCTGACATCTTCCAGGTTCCCCATCGTCCGCACCTCTAACGCCAAGTGTCTCCTAGGGTGTGTCTGATAAATGCCCGGACTGCTGCTCCGATGCTCTTCCCGGTACTGCAAAATGGCATTCAGGCCGGACCAGTCGATTTATCAGACAGAGCCTAGTGCTTCATGCCAGTTGAATTTGTGGGTACAGTCGCTTCAGTTTGATGCGGG
>CAZGEE010000145.1:0-5309 GCA_964525035.1 uncultured Anaerolineales bacterium | reverse complement strand
TTCTTCACTCTAATCACTCAAACTATTCCTTCTTCCAGGGCCCGGACGAGGCTGCCTTCCACGGTCGGCAGGCCGGGCTGGTACTGCCAACCGTGATACGAGGTGCCGTCGTAGGCAATCACCATGCGAAGGTTCCGCATGAGGAAGAGTGTAGCCCGGGAGGGACGCCGGTGCAAGGTGAGCCCGCTACTGCTCGGTGTCCCAGATGACGGTATCGTTCGACGGGGGCAACTCGCCCTCGATGCGTTGCTGGTGAATCCAGTCTTTCCACCGCTGCTTGTCGTAACCGAAATTGCGGCCCGTCAGGTGCTTCAGCGCCGCGAGCATGCCGGGATGCTTGACGGGGACGAGGACCCAGTCGTAGGTTTTCTTGACGCGACCCGGCGCGGCGACCGTGGTCCTCAACTGTGTGACGTGCATCGTGGGGACCGTTACACGAGCCTCTACCGGTGGATTTCCCTCGCCGGCGAGGGCCTGCAGGACAACGGATCGCGACATGTCGGGCACCCCGGCATGATCGGCCCGGATGTCCAGCGTCACCCTCATCGCCTCGGTTTCCACTCCCTTGAGCCGCCACTGTTGGCTGGTCAGCAGCTCGACCATCGTGTCCAAAGCTGAGTCGTCGCCGAGCTCGGCCAGCAGATCGGCGGCACGTGCCCGCCAAGAGGCGTCGCGGGATGTCCGCAGGCGATACGTGAGTTGGTCCGTATGGCGCGGCGCATCGGGGTGCAGAAGAGCCGCCCGCGCCTTGCGCCGCAGCGTCACGTTGCCGTCTCCCACGGCCACGTCGGAAAGACACGCCACGGCCTTGCGGGCGCCCTCGGCATCGAGCCCGAGAGCGAACTGCCGACACGCTTTCACGAAGGAGCCCCGCCACCGCGTGTTGTCGGTGTAGAGCGTCAGGGCCATGGGTTCGATGGCCTTCTGGTCGCTGATTTCGAGGACCTGGTCTTCACCTTCGCGGTAGGTCTCGGCGGCGGAGGCGGAGAGCTCATTCATGGTGAGATTCTGCAGCACGTTATACCAATGAAGCTGCCGCTTATCGAAGCGCGCCAGCAGGCGGTCCCTGGGGCTGCGCGGCTGGACTGCGGACGCCTTGCGCGCCAGCTCCCGTGCCCGCTCCACCGCCCGGTCCACCGCCTGTGCGGCGGCCGAAGAATCCCTCTCGTCGGCGGTCTCGGCCGCCGGCTGCGCGGACGCGGCGGCAGGCTCACGATCGACCGGTGTGTCTTCAGCCCGGACCGTGTTGCCCAACAAAGTCATCAGCGCGATTCCGACCAAGGTGCGATAACACAGGCAGCACTGCGCCATGATCGTCTCCTTCGCCCTGGCGTGCGGTATCAACCCTCTTTCATTATACTGTATCCGCGCGAGGTCAGAAATCCCAACACGGATTCTCCGAAAAAGTTAAGAACAGGCGGAATCGCACGTGGGTAATGCTCTTCCCGGGTCGTGGAGCATCGCCGTGCGTATACAAAGAGGAAGTATTTGGCGTGCCCCATCACCGAGTCGGCCGCGGCCATTGTCGCCCCACGCCCCAACCGTGCCATCGTCTCGAAGAGCCAGGGAATAACAGTTGCCGGCAGAAACAGCCGTCGAGTTTTCAGGATTGCCCAGCCGGGCCAGGCCGAGATCGGTCATCTTGAAGGCCACCCGGGCGGCGGTGTAGCTGGGGGTCCGGCCGCATAGAACCGCGGGCCGTTAGTATCCGCGCTCGCGGGAGACGACGTTCCTGAGCTTCTTGCCGTCGAGGTAACGCCGGAGGTTTTCGCAGAACAGCCCGGTGGCCCGTTCCCAGTACCGGGGAGTCGCCCCGGCGGTGTGAGGGGTGATGATGACATTCGGCATGCGCCACAGGGGGCTGTCTTCGGGCAACGGCTCCGTGGCGAAGGTATCGAGCCCGGCCCCGGCGATCTTTTCCTGGTGCAGGGCGTCGACCAAGGCTCCCTCGTCGACCACCGCGCCTCGTGCGATGTTGATTATCACGGCCGACGGCTTCATCGCCTCGAGTTCCTCGGCACCGATCAGCCCGGCCGTCTGCGGGGTCAGTGGAACCGCCAGCACGACGTAATCGCTTCGCTGGAGGAGTTGTCCCAACTGCGCGGGCTTGAACAACTCGTCGACGTCGGGGGCAGCCACCTTTTTGTCCACGTGGTGACGGGTAGCCGCGACGCGCATGCCGAACGCCTTGGCCTTCCGCGCGATCTCCCGACCGATGTGGCCAAGGCCCACGATGCCGAGGGTCTTCTCGTACAGCTCACCGATGCGACCGGCCACGTCGCGGTCCCAGCGTGCGTCGGCCTGGGCGGTCTGGTACTCATGCATCCGCCGGGCGAACATCAGCATCATGGCGAAGACGTGCTCGGAAATCTGGATGGGGTGCACCCCGGCGGCCGTGGTCAGAATGACGTCGCTGCGAAGGAACTCCGGCGTCAGGACGCTGTTGGCCCCGGCGGAGGCGAGTTGAATCCACCGCAGCTCCCCGGCCTCAGCCAGTTCGTCCTGGTTCAGAGGCCGGCCGAAAAGCACCTCGACCTCGGGTAACTCGTCCAGCAGTTCGTTCTTGGTCCGGGGAGTCGCCAAGGAGACCCGTTCGTCGACGGCCCTGATCTGCTCGGCGTATGCCTCGGGCAACACCCAGCCGGACCTCTCGCTGAAGATGTTGGTCGCCGTCCGGATCTTTGCCAACGGGGGGTCCCTTTCCCGGAAGCCGGGCCGATACCGGCGCGGGCTCCGGGATACAAGCCGAAGCTCACCGCGCGGTCGAGCATTCTATGCGCACCTCGTGAACTCCGCAAGGGCCCTTCACCGATCACGGGACAGTCGGTCCACGAGGGGCCGTCAACCCTGGTGCGTCTCGTCACCGGCCTGCGGAACGGTCGCGCGTTGGGATCTCAATGCGCGGCGGACTTTTCTGTGAACCACCACGGCGGGCCCCGAGAGCGCGTAGGCGAAAAACATGGCCGCGACGGCCTTCTCCTGCAGAAACCACACCAGCGCGATGCAGATGATGATCTGCAGCACGTGACTCAAGGGGCGGCGTCCGCGGATGAGGTGATTCAGCAAGTGCACGTAGCGGACCGTCGACGCCATGAGCACTCCGAGCGCGAGCAGCGCCAGGGGCATTGCCCACACGAGCGCCGTGCAGAGCCCGGGAAACTGCCCCTGGCGCCCGAAGTCGGCCAGCAACATCACCAATCCCGCCACGGCCCCCGCAGCCGCCGGGCTGGGGAGACCCCGGAACGCCATGTGGGCTTCCTCGTCCTGCACGTTTTCAACATTAAACCGCGCGAGACGGAGCAACGCGCACGCCATGTAGACCACTGCGAGCACCAGGGCCAGCCGCCGGAAAGGTACGAACTCCACCATGTCGATAAAGACGCGATAGGCCAGCAGGCCGGGGGCGGCTCCGAACGAGACGGCATCACTGAGACTGTCGAGCTGCCCGCCGAAGTCGCTCGTGGTTCGCGTGAACCGCGCGATCCGTCCGTCGAGCGCGTCGAAGACCATCGCAAGGAATATCAGCAGGCCGGCAGTCGTGTAGGGCGCTACTTGCCTGGCCGGGTCGCCCCCGGCGAGGTCCACGGGCGGAGCCTTCAGGAGGAACGCCACCGCGGCGAACCCGCACACCGCGTTGGCCAGGGTCGCCAAGGCAGGGAGAACGGCTATGTTCGGCATTTTCATTGAAACTGTCCGAGCACGGTCCGCCCAGCCTTGACCCGGTCGCCCACCCGGACGCGCACGTCAATCGGGGCGGTCATTGGAACGAATACGTCGGTTCGGCTTCCGAACTTAATCATACCAAATCGCTGCCCCGCGGCCAAACGGTCTCCGGGCTGGGCGCGGCAGACGATGCGGCGCGCGATGACGCCCGCAATCAGGCGGACGAGCACCGGGGCTCCGCTCGCCTCGGAACGGAGGAGCACGGCCACTTGGTGGTTCTCGACGGCGCTGGCCGCCCTCATGGCATTGAGGTGCCGGCCCTCGCGGCGCGCGACGGCCTCGACCGTTCCCGCGCATGGCGCGCGGTTGATGTGGCAATCAAAGATCGAAAGAAACACCGAGATTCGAAGGGCCTGGCCTTCTCCGCCCAGCTCCGGCGGTGCCTCCACGGTCTCCACGTCGGTCACCTTCCCGTCCGCCGCGGAAAGCACGAGCCGCGGATCGTCGGGCGGCCGGCGCGGCGGGTCGCGGAAAAACCAGAGGACCCACACCGTCAACAGGAGCGGCAGCATCGCGAGAAACCAAAGCGGGCCGGCAAATCCGGCGACGCCCGCGGTGATGACGGCCCCGCACCCGCCGAAGATCAGTATCTCTTTAACGGCATAGCCGGTGAGCGGAATCCGCACACGATTCTCCCGTGGAAACACGGTGACCCGCAAAGTCTACCGGATCGCTCAACGAGTGTGAAGACGAAAGCCCGACCCGGGGCATGGGCTGTGCTGCAGAGACCGCATATCCCGCGCGCCGAGAACAAGCACTCCCGGGGGATTGGTACTCGGAAGCTATTTCGCCGGCGGCCAATCGTCCGTGCGGAAGGGAACGGCGGGGAGGCCCTCCCGGTTGTAGAGATTACACGCCGGATTGTCTCCCCAGGCGTATCGCACGGCCTTGATGCGCTGCACTTCTTCCGAGGCCACAATCACCCGGTTGCCTTGAACCCGCGCTTCGGCCCAGACGAACCGGCGATCCGGCCCGGCGACGGCGAAGCCCTTCAATTCGTCCCCGCGCACCGTCAGTCTCCCGCCGACGTGGCCGAACGTCAGCACCGCGCGATTCCCGTCCACCGCCATGGACTCGAACGTGGGACCGCTCCAGACGACGTCGCGCCCGTAGGCCACGTGGAGCGCGGCGCGGGCCAGCCGGCGGCCCACGTCCTGCTTGTTGCGGGGATGGATGTCGTCGGCCTCGCCGATGTCAATGGCCACGGCCATGCCGGTGGCCGGCAGCTTCAGGGCCAGGGCCTGCGCCTCGCGGAGCCGGGCCCAGCCGGTATCCGTCGGCTGCTCGGCCCGCTCGCGGAAATTCGCCAACTGGACGAACAGGAATGGAAGCTCGGGGCGCTTCCACTGCAGGCGCCAGTCCCGAATCAGCGCGGGGAACAGGGTGCGGTACTGTTCGGCCCGATGCGCATTATTCTCGCCCTGGTACCAGATCACCCCCTTGATCGGCATGGGGGTCATCGGCGCGACCATGCCGTTCCAGAGGACCGCGGGGCGGTTGCGCAAGGGGGTCCTCCAGTGAATGCTCGGGCGGGCCGGCGCGCCGGCCTCCGAACCCGCGTCGTTCCCGCGTTCCCGCCCCGCGCG
>CAZGEE010000144.1:2726-5322 GCA_964525035.1 uncultured Anaerolineales bacterium | reverse complement strand
CGTCTCCAGCCCGGCCAGGTCCACGTTCCGTCCCTCCAGCACCTCGCGGTATGCGGGCGGGAAGTCCTCGCCCACCACGCCCACCAGGCGCACCGGCCCGAAGTAGCTGGCCGCATAGGAAAAGTAAGTCGCCGAGCCGCCCAGGACGTCGTCCGCCCGGCCCGTGGGCGTCTCCACCGAATCAAAGGCGATACTTCCGACCACGATCAATGCCATCTTCCATTCCTTACCAGACTTATGCTCGCCGCGCGGGCGACCGACGCTTCACCGATCCGTGTCCTGGGTCTCCGCCGGGCTCCGCGCGGGCAGCGGGGGCGGCTCGGCTCCCTCGGGCGGACGCACCGGCTTCAGGAACGGCCGGTAGAGCGGGTCGCCCAGGAAGACCGCCATCCACGAGAGCAGCCGTTGCGACATGTACCCCGCCTCCACCAGGGTGTAGCCCCGGAGCAGCCGATCCACGAAGACGTCGATCCGGGGCGAACCCTGCAGAAACGGTTCGTACACCGAGCCCATGGTGCAGGCCGCGCCCCGGGCCAGCAATGGGCCCACCCACTTCTTTGAGTCCGTCCGCACGGTCCACGCCGAGAAACTGTGCAGGTGATAGGCGACCGCCCCGCGGGCGAAGCGGAACCGCCGGCGCGACATGGGGCCGGAAACCACCTTCGCATACCACCCCATGTACAGGACCGCCTCGGTCATCGGGTAATCGATCGGGATGACCTCGGGTCGCTCGTCGAGGACCGACGGCAACCCGGCCTCGCGAGCCGCCTCGTACGCCCGGCGGATCCACTGGTCGCCCGCGACGTACCCCTTGGCCTTGATGTTCCGCACGTCGAAGTAGCCCCGGCCCTGCAGGCCGTGGGCCTCGGCCCAGAGCGCGTCGTCGATCATCCGCCGGACCACCTCGGGCGACGGGCCGTCCAGCCGCCCCACCAGCAGCATCCGCCGCGCGAGAAGCTCATTGAACGGGATATCCTGGCGGAAATAGGGATTCGGCCGCGCGCCGTGCAGCACGTGGCCGCCCTGCGGCAAGAGCGACAGCTCGCTGTCCACCCCCGCCGCGGTCGAGTTGTACATCTCCTCCGTGTCGATGAACCCGTCCACCTTGAGCGGCACCCCGTACACCGACACCAGGCAGCGGACTTCCTTCTCCGCCATCCGCAGCACGAGCTCGCCTTCCGGCAGGGCCACCCGGACCTGGCCCAGGCGCCGCGTCAGGAACTCGCGCACGGGCTCCTCGATCGTCGAGACGAACTTCTCGCGTGAGATGACCTCGGTCTCCACCGTTTCGAGCCGGCAGATGTTCTCCGCCGGGATGCCTCGCTGCTCGGCATAGTACGTGCCCAGCTCGACGCTCTCGGGCATCGTTTCGTTGACGAGCACCACAACGTTCTCGGGCTGTATGCCGGGGCGGACGGCGGCCTCGACAATCGCGGGCGCAGCCAGTACCATGGTCGCCGCCAGAAGCAGGGCGACACGTGTGGCCCCCGTGAAGGCCCGGCGGGCCGACTTGCCTGTTCTCGGACACGTTCGATTCAAAGCGCGAGGTATTATAGGCCCGGCCCATGAAACCGCAAACAACGATTCTGATCGCCCTGGCGGCCGTGACGCTTGGCGCCGTGGGCTGCGAACCCGCGCGGCACGAGTCCGAATCCCGCTCGGCCGGCCCCGAGGTGCAACATCCTGATCGCCTTGAGCGCACCATCAACCGACTCGGCGCGGAGGAGGTCGAGCCCGGCGCCGCGGCGGGACCGGCCCTGTATCCCGGCGAGTTCGACCGGCTGGCGTGCCCGGCCATCGGGGAACTGGTCGCCATGGGCGACCGGGCCGTCGAGCCGCTCCGTGCCGCCCTGGACCGGCCGGACCCCGTCGTGCGGCGGAACGCGGCCTTCGCCCTGGCGCGGCTGGGGCGGAAGGACGTGGCCCCACGGCTGTACGAAACGGCCGAGAACCCGGACCTGCCTCCGATCGTGCGTGCCCGCGCCGTGGAAGAACTGATCGGACTGGCCGAGGCCACCGGGCCGGCCCTGGACCTCGAACACCTCGAGGCCGTCTTCGCCGGACGCCAGGATGCCGAGGATTCCTCGCGCCGCGTCCGCGTGGCAGTGATCCGCGCGGCCGGTCACGCGGGAGGCCCCGCGGGCCGCCGCCTGGTGCGCGAGCAACTCGACAGCGGGGACCCCGCCCTGCGATGCGCGGCCATCCGGTCCGCCGGCAAGCTGGACTTCACCGAGCCCCCGCGGCAGGTCGTCGCGGCCCTGGAGCACCCGAACCCGCGCGTGGTTGAAGCGGCGCTGGAGGCCCTCGGCCATTGGGAGGGCACCGACCTGTCGGACCACCTGGGCCGGCTGCTGCGGAGTCCCCGGGCCGACGTGCGTGTCAAGACGATCGAGCTCATCGCGCGGTCGCGGCCGCAGGGGGCGTCCGGGCTGCTCGTGTCGGCACTGGACGATCCGGCGCTGGCGGTCCAGCGGGCGGCCCTCGCGGCACTGCAGCAGACCGGGGACATTCGCGGGCTCGAACGGGCCTTGCGCAGCGACGGGTGGCGCGTCCGCAAGGGGGCGGTGCAGGCGCTCGGCGAACTGGGCGCGGGTGA
>CAZGEE010000144.1:2394-2716 GCA_964525035.1 uncultured Anaerolineales bacterium | reverse complement strand
CGCTCGAGCACGACTCCAGCTCCAACGTCCGGACCGCGCTGGCGGAGGTCTTGGGAGAACTCGGCGACTCTGCGGCGGCGCCGGTTCTGGTGAAGCTGCTGGAAGACCCGGCCGCCGGCGTGCGGCGCGCCGCGGCGGAGTCCGTGGCCGAGCTTCGCGGGAAGCCCCTTGAGGGCTACGACCCGGCCGACCCGCCGTGGAAGAACGACGAGGCTCTGGTCCGCGCACAGGAGTGGGCCGAGTCGGTTGGGTCCCGGCCATCGGCGTCGGGAGAGATCGCGCGGCCTGCCGAGAGCGGCCTCCCGGGTGCCCTCACGCGGAA
>CAZGEE010000144.1:0-2384 GCA_964525035.1 uncultured Anaerolineales bacterium | reverse complement strand
GCCGTCCGAGGCGCGCGACCTGGCCATTGCCTACCTGCTTCGCCACAAGAAGAAGCTGCTTCCGGTAATCGAGCAAACGCTGGACGAGCGTCCGCCCGAGCTCCGCCGGGCGCTGCTGCGGGACGCCCTGCCGATGATGGGGCCCCTGTATGCCGCGCTGGGCCGACTCCGCTCCGGCGACGTGGAGACGCGCCGCCAGGCGGCCATTCGGTTCGCCGGGGAGGCCCGGGGCCGGGAACTGCCGGAGGCAGTGTGGGCCGAGGTGGGCGAACGGCTGGCCGACGAGACCGACGCCCTGGTGCGCCGCGTACTGACGAAGCAACTGGTCGCGGCCAACGCGCCGGGGATCTGCGACGCCCTCGCCCGTGGGCTGGATCTCCCGGACGCCCGTGCCCGGCGGATCGCCGCCCGAAGCCTGGGCCGGCTCGACTGTCGCAACGCCGTGCCGAGGCTCATCGAGGCCCTGCTGGATGCCCGGAGCGAGGTCCAGCGCGCGGCCGCGCGGGCGCTCGGCCGGATCGGCGACCCTCGCGCGGTCAAGCCCCTGAAGCGCCGGCTGGCCACCGACGACACCTTCAGCCGACTTGCCTTCGGCGAGGCCCTGGCGCGGCTGGGCGACCCGGCCGGCCGCGAGGAACTGATTCGGCTCCTGGCCGAGCCCGGCACCGACCTGCGCGTTCGGGTGGCCGAGGCCATGGCCGAGGCCCCTCACCCGTCGTTCGTCCCCGCGCTCGTCGGCCAACTGGACCCGGCCAACCTGCGCCTGGCGGCCGCCGTGACCTCGGCGCTGCGGGCCGCCACGGACCGCGATTTCGGCTATCGCCCGCAAGCGGACCCGGACACGCGCGCCCGGGCCGTCAGCCAGTGGCGCGAGTGGTTCAAGACCCACCGCCGCGTCCGGACCCCGGAGCCTTAACTTGCGGCGACAGCCCGCTTCCGAATGGAGCTGCGCCGGCTTGGTGCCCACTCTCCCCGAGTCGATGAAAGCACATTTCCCGGCATCCCGGCGCACGCGTTGAGTTGACTTCCCGGCAAACGGGGGTACCATAAACGTGCGAAACCAACGCTACGGCAAGGAGCGCTTGGGCATGGACAGCGTGACCATCGGCGGAAAACAGTTCTCGCGTTTCATCCTCGGCGGCAACCCGTTCAGCGGGTTCAGCCACCAGTCGGTCGAGGCCGACTCGCGCATGAAACACTGGTTCACGGTCGCGCGGATGAAGGAGCTGTTCCGCCAGGCCGAGTCGCTGGAGGTCGACACGGTGCTGGCCCGGGCGGATCATCACATCATGCGCGTGCTGATGGAATACTGGGACGAGGGGGGTGGGCTCCGCTGGCTCGCCCAGACGTGTCCGGAACTCGGCCCCACGGAGGCCTCGGTGCGGAATGCGATCGGCGGCGGGGCCCTCGGCTGCCACGTCCACGGCGGCGTGACCGACCACCTGCTGGCCCAGGGCCGGCTGGGCGAGGTCCAGGAGGACATCGACCGTATTCGCGAGGCCGGCCTCGTGGCGGGCATAGCCGGCCACAACCCGGGCGTGTTCGAGTGGGCCGACGAGCACCTCGACCTGGACTACTACATGGTCTGCTACTACAACCCGACCCGCCGCGACGAGAATCCCGAGCACGTTCACGGGGCCGAGGAGAAATTCCGCCAGGAGGACCGCCGGCGGAAACTCGATCTGATCTCCGGGCTCTCGCGCCCCGTCATCCACTACAAGGTGCTCGCCGCCGGGCGGAACGACCCGGGCGAGGCCTTCGGCGTCACGGCCCGCAGCATGCGCGAGAATGATGCCGTCTGCGTGGGAATCGACAACGAGGAGATGCCGGACCAGCTCGCGATCGACGTGGCGCTGTTCGAGGAGGCCTTTGCCACCAGGGCCGACTCGCTCGCACGCGGCTGACTCTGCTGGCAACCCAGTCCTGAGTGTGGCCAACCTTTATTTCTATTCGGGAACGCGCGGCCGTGCGCGACCCGTTTCCCTGCTCGTCACGCTCCGGCCCACTCGCCGGTAAAGACCTCGACGGCGGGGCCGGTCATGAGGACGTGGCCCGAGTCGGCCCATTCGAGCCCGAGGTCCCCGCCGGGCAGGTGGGCGAGCAACCGGCGGTCGGTCCGGTCCGTCAGGACGCCGGCGACGCAGACGGCGGCCGCGCCGGTCCCGCAGGCCAGCGTGATCCCGCTGCCCCGCTCCCAGGTGCGCATCGTGACCTCGCCGGGCGAGTGCACGCGGACGAAGTGGGCGTTGACGCGCCGGGGGAAGGCCTCGTGGTGTTCCATCGCGCGGCCGAGCATCTCGAGATCGATTCCGGCGACGTCCTCGACGTAGGCCACGGCGTGGGGGTTGCCCATGTTGACGCAGGTGATCCGCCAGGTCTCGTCC
>CAZGEE010000143.1:0-5353 GCA_964525035.1 uncultured Anaerolineales bacterium | reverse complement strand
GCGACTCCGCGACCGGTACGACAAGCGGTTCCTGACCGAGGGCGACCTCCATTACTACGCGCCGGGCGACCACTGGACGCTGCTGACGATCCGCGGAGTGCGGTGCGCGGCGCTGGTCTGTTTCGACGTCCGCTTCCCCGAGGTCTATCGGGCTCTCCGAGGGCGCGGCGTGCAGATGATCTTCCAGTCGTTCTACAACGCCCGCGTGGCCGAGCCCGGACCCAACGTGCACACGCACATCATGCGGCAAACCGCGCAGGCGCAGTGCGGGATGAACTACTTCTGGATGTCGGCGAACAACTCCTCCGCGCGCTACAGTTCGTGGCCGAGTGTGTTCATCCGGCCCGACGGGATCATCGCGGGACAACTGCCGTCGAACCGCGCGGGCCTGATGGTCAACACGATCGAAACGGGCCGGCAGCTGTATGATCCCACGCGCCGGTTCCGCAACGCGGTCATGCGCGGGCGGCTTCAGAACGCCCCGGTGGTCCGGGACCCGCGAAGCCGCAATCGCCGCTGTCTCTGAACGCGGCGGCCGTGTTTGCCGCGCAGTTCCCTGGCCAGTCCGGAAACGGGCTGATATAATCCCAAAGAGCGACTTGCCGAAGAAGGTCCTGCTGGAGTTCGACGAAATGCCCTACTGCTGGAAGTGTGAGGCCCCCTACACGGGCCTGAAGCGGACGCCGGATTTCGGCGACGTGTGCGAGAACTGCCAGAGCTACTGGCACGCGTGCTGCAACTGCCGGTTCTACACGGGATATCCCACGGGCCGATGCACGCTGCCCAACGTCGAGCCGGTCCGCGACCCGGAAGGCATGAACTACTGCGGCGAGTTCCGGCTGGCGGACCAGCCTCCCGGAAAACGTGCGGGCGAGGCCCCCGAGCAGGCCCGCAGAAAGTGGGACGAGTTGTTCAGCGATTAGCACCGCAACAGGTCGTTCCGGGGCCCAGGAGAATTCGCGTGGCCGAAGCGGGCGGCAGCGATTTTTTCGATTCGACCTTCCTGCGCAAGCTGGAGAATCTCTCCATCCTCAGTCGCAAGGTCTTCGCGGGCCGACTGCGCGGCGAGCAACGGTCCAAGCGATACGGGTCGAGCGTCGAGTTCGCCGACTTCCGTCCGTACAGCCAGGGAGACGATTTCCGCCGCATCGACTGGAATGCCTACGCGCGGTTCGGCAACCTGTTCCTGAAACTCTTCGTCGAGGAAGAGGACCTGTTCGTCTACCTGCTGGTCGACTCGTCGGCCAGCATGGGCTTCGGGGAACCGACCACCAAGTTCGCGCTGGCCCGGCGCATCGCGGCCGCCCTGGCGTACGTCGCCTTGAGCAACCTGGACCGGGTGGCGCTGGCGAGCATGGCTCAACACCCGGCCGAGGAGGACGCTTCCCGCGTACCGAACGCCGAGACCCCGGGTGAGTCGGAACGGTCCGATTCTCCTTCCCGTTCGGAGGCGGACCACATGGGCTTTGTCCGCGGCAAGGGCTCGATCTTCGGCATCTTCGACTTTCTGCGTCACCTCGAGCCGTCAGGGCAAACGGACTTGAGCCACAGCATCCGGGACTTTCTGCTGCGCCATCGTCACAAGGGCGTCGCCATCGTGATCAGCGACTTCCTCAGCCCGGGCGGATACGAGGACGGGCTGAAGGCCCTCGCTTCGGCCGGGTTCCAGCCGATGACCATCCAGGTGCTCGCCCGGGAGGAGTTCGAACCGGACGTCTCGGGCGACTACCGGCTGATCGACAGCGAAACCGGCCGTCCCGTCGACATCTCGACGACGCGCCGCATGATCGAGACCTACCGCCGGCGCGCCCGGCGCTTCGTCACCGAGTTCGACCACTTCTGCAAAGCGCGGAACATCCCCACGCTGCGGACGAGCAGCGACGTGGACTTCGAACAACTCATGCTGGGCACGCTCCGCCGCGCCGCCGTGGTCCGATAGGGCCGGCACCGGTGCCGATGCGCGCGCAAATCGGGGCGTGCTCGCCGAGGGATCGTCGGCCGGAAGACTGGGCCCGCGCGCCCGCGTAATCGTTGCAACCGGAAGCACAACCCGCAAAGCTTGCCTATCCTTCCGCCGTGCAGGCCGACCACGTTTCGGAAATTTGACGCCGCCGCCGCGATGGGTTATATATCCCTGTCAAGGCGCGTGCCGGGGACACACGCGCGGCGCCGCTGCTGCAGTGAAGGCGGCCGGTCCGTGGAGCAGAAATGATCCGCAAACTGACGTTGCCGCTGATCGTGGGGCTTTGCCTCTCGGCGATGATCTATTCGGCGGGCTGCCGGAGCGCCTTCGCCGAGGGAGCCTACGCACGGCTCGGGCACGTGACGCTCGAGGCCCTAGCCGAGGCCCCTCGGGCGCGGATCGAGTCGGTGCTTCAGGCGCACTCGGATCCTGCGGCCCGGGACCGGGCCTTGTGGCGTGCCGGGGAGGGGTTCGAAAAGGACGGGCAGTTCGAAGCCGCCCTGGTAAGCTACCGGGAGATCACGCGCGGCGGATGCACCCTGTCGGCCGAGGCCGTGGAAGACCGGATCCGCGCCTGCCGTGCCCGCCTGGCCGTGGATCGCCGCTGGGAGGATGAGAAGCTTCGGGCCACCGCCCGCACGATGGAGGCGGAAGAGGGGCTGCGACTCTTCCGGGAGGTGGTCAAGACCGTCCGGACCCACTACGCCGACCCGGTCCCCTACCCGGAACTGCTGCGCGGCGGCCTGGACAACCTCGAGGCCGCGACGGGCAGCCCCCTGTTCCGCCGGCGGTTCGACCTGGCGGACCGGTCGCGAGAAACGGCCGAGTTCCGGGCGGCTCTGGAATCGCTCGGCCGCCGGCTGCGCGAGGAGCGGGACATGAGCAGTTTCACCGCGCGCTATTACGTCCGGCAGGCGTGCGAAGAGAGCCGGCGGACCCTCCGTTTGCCGGACGGCGTCATCGTCTCGGAATTCATCTTCGGTGCTGCCGAGCACCTGGACCCGTACAGCGCCTACCTCACGCACGAGATGTACGCCCGCGTGACCGAAACCATTCGCGGAAGCTTCGTCGGCCTGGGGATCGAGGTGCGCAGAGAGAACGGTCGGCTTCTCGTGGTGAACGTGTTCGATGGCGGGCCGGCGCATGAAGCCGGCCTGGAGCGTGGCGACGTTATCGTCCGGGTCGGGAATACCGAGGTCGCCGACGCCGGGCTCGACCGGGCCGTCAGGCTCCTGCGCGGAAAACGCGGAACCGAGGTCGCTGTGAGCGTCCGGCGCGACGGCGTCGCCGAACGGTTCACCGTGGTGCGCGGCCGGGTCAGCGTGCCCAGTGTTCGGGAGGCCCGACGACTCGGCCCCGACGACACCGTGGCCTACGTGCACATCACAGGTTTCCACGACGGGACGGACGCGGAACTGGCCCGCACGCTGGCGCGCCTCGAATCCGAAAAACCGCTGGAAGGACTGGTCCTCGACCTCCGGGACAACGCGGGCGGTCTGCTCGAGGCCAGTGTGGAGGTCTGTAATCTTTTCCTCGACCAAGGCACCATCGTCACGACCCGCGGGCGCGGCTTCGGGCAGACGCGAAGCTACCGAGTGAACCACTGGCGCCACGACCGACGGGACTACCCCGTGGCGGTACTGGTCAACCGGCGCACCGCCAGCGCCGCGGAGATCGTCACGGCCGCCCTCAAGGATCATGGCCGGGCCACCGTCATCGGCGGGCGCACCTTCGGCAAGGGGGTGGTCCAGAGCATCCTTCCGGTTGAGACCGGCCGGAGTGCGGTCTATCTCACCACGGCCCGCTTTTACGGGCCGGACGGGGAAAGCTTCCACGGCACCGGCATCGCCCCCGACCTGGAGGTTGCCGCAATTCAGGGCTTCGGAGGAAAGCCGGAAACCGGCTCGGAGGCCGACCCGGCGGATGATCCGGCCGTCCGAAAGGGCCTCCGCGTGCTCCAGAGGCCTTCTCGCCCTCAAGCCCCCACGGCTCAATCCGAGCCGGCCGATCTTCATTCGCCTGCGGCGAAGACCGGCGCGCACCAGGCGGCTATTCCCTGAAACGACAGGTCGGAAGATTCCGATTGTCACTCCGCCCGGAGTGTGTGCCCGGTGCGCCGGCCTTCGCGCCAAGCTCCCTTTCGGCCGCGCTGCAAAGGACCGGTTGGCGTTCGTTGGAAACCGCGCCGGAGCGCGATGTTGCGGCGCATCGCGCCGGGTTAACGAAAGCGCCCCGCATCCCCCGCGCGCGACCTCGCAACGCGCGCACCCGGAAGAGGCGCGCCATGGGAATGCTCCGCGTGCCCGGGCACGAAGCGCGCATTGCGCGCGCGACCGTCAAAAAAACTTTTCAGAAAAAATGCGCGGAGGCCGTTTTTTTGTTGTATCCGGAGGCGCGCGGTGCGCATCATTAAGGTGTAGTCGATGCTCCAGTGGCCACGACACCGGTCAAATTTTCTTTAAGGCGCGCCGTGGCGATGACGATAAACTTAAAACGTCAGCATCACGGTGGACCAAGACACTTCTTCTCGCGACGTACTCTGCCGCTCATTTTTCCAAGGCTCTGTGACGACAACGCTCGACCGACGGAATAGATTTCAACCAAGGGGGTCGAACAGAAGCACGGGCATGCGGAAAGGTGAAGCCGGCGTAGGCTTCGGAATTTGGGCGTGAGCAGTTCGTGGGCCATCATTTCTGAAAGGAGCATGGAGATGGCGAAGAAGAAAGCGAAGAAGAGAAGCACCAAGAAACGCAGCACCAAGAAGAAGACCGCCAGGAAACGCACCAGCAAGAAGAAGACGGCAAAGAAGAAGAGGGCCCGGAAGAAGACCTCCAAGAAGAAAAGCCCCAAGAAGAAGACCCGGCGCAAATCCGCGAAGAAGAAAAAGACCCCGAAGAAGAAAACCTCCAGAAGAAAAACCGCCAAAAAGAAGAAATCCTCGCGGAAGAAAACGGCCCGCAAGAAAACCGCCAA
Source organism: uncultured Anaerolineales bacterium (assembly GCA_964525035.1). GTDB lineage: Bacteria > Planctomycetota > Phycisphaerae > FEN-1346 > JAACEH01 > CAZGEE01. The sequence goes on along the minus strand of CAZGEE010000143.1, from coordinate 417 downwards.
GAGAAAGACCGCTCGGAAAAAGACGGCCCGCAAGGGCAAGCGGAAAACGGCCAGCAAGAAGAGCGCCCGGAAGAAAACGGCCAAGCGGCGGCGGAAATAGCCGTCAAGCGGCCGCGGGAAGCCGGTTAACCGAAAGGGCCGGGGCAAGCGCTCCGGCCTTTTTTTTACCGGCAGCACGCCGGGGGCGGGCCGACGGGCCCGAGGCTTGCCCGACCTGGAGCCACAACTTATAATCCCTCCCCATGTTGATCACCGCGGTCGTCAACCAGAAAGGTGGCGTTGGCAAAACCACCACCGCGTGCAACGCCGGCGCCGCCCTGGCCGAGGCGGGCCGACGCGTCCTGCTCGTCGACCTCGACCCGCAGGCCCACCTGACGTTTCACCTGGGAGTGGACAATACTGGCCTGAACGTCACCG